>NZ_JBQIOP010000080.1:0-8486 GCF_056822245.1 Petralouisia sp.
AGCGTGATTGCCGGACGTCCTGCGGAAAAAGCCTACAACTGGATTTTGTCACAGGTTGCTTCCCATTCCACGGTTCCCTCCTTTACTTCCACAAAGAAAAGCAAAGCCCCGGAACTGGAACTGAAATGGGACACAGAGAAAAAAATTTATACCCTGACCGTCACGGACACCAATAACCTGAAAATCAATCTGGAGACTTTGAAAGGCAGCGGCGTTTCCGTCACAAGAAACGGGAACAAGTACACGTTCACCAGTAAGAACATGATTATGGACCCTGTGACCTTTGAATTCCGGAAGGATATTCCGGTTGCCAATGATATGCTGATCTGGGGCCGTCCCGGTTATCAGACCATGATGACCGGTGCCAGTGACCCGGTCTCCTTCTTTGTAAAGATCAAGACCGAGACCTACGGCACCGCAAAGATCGTCAAGACCAGCGAGGACGGTATTGTGTCCGGGATCACCTTCAACATTTCCGGCACGGACATTCTGGGGAATAAAGTAGATAAAAATGTAACTACCGGGGAGAACGGGCAGATCAAAGAAAAGCTGCTGCCCGGCACCTATCTGGTGAAAGAGCTGCCGATGGACCGCTATGTGACCCCTTCCGCGCAGTATGTCACCATTGAAAGCGGCCAGACCTCCACGGTGCATTTCAGCAATATCCTGAAAAAATTCCGTGTCCATGTGGTAAAGAGCGATGCTGATACCGGCACCGCCCAGGGCGACGCCACCCTTGCCGGGGCAACCTACGGAATTTATAACAATGGCGAGCTGGTAGACACCTACACCACCGGGCCGGACGGCAGCTTTATGACCCGGTACTATGTCTGCGGTGATAACTGGACTGTCCGGGAGATTGATCCCAGCACCGGCGACCTCTTAAACGATACGGTCTATGAGGTGGGCGCTTCCCCGACCCTATATGAAGTGGAACTGAATACCACCGAGAACCAGGTGACGGAAACGGTCATTTACGGAAATATCCAGCTTGTGAAGCATACGGATGGCCTGGACCCGGATGTGTCCGGGGATGAAAATACGGACGAACCAAACGAAGGCGTCATTGAGCGCCCGGAGGCCGGTGCGGTCTTTGAGGTTTACCTGAAAGCGGCAGGCAGCTATGACGCGGCAAAGGAAAGCGAGCGTGACCTGCTGACAACGGATAATGATGGTTTTGCAGCTTCCAAAATGCTGCCTTATGGCCGTTATACAGTCCACCAGGTAGCCGGCGAAGAAGGGAAAGCATTTATCCCGGATTTTACGGTCTTTATTTCCTCCAACGGACAGACTTACAGCTATATCCTGAATAACCGTACCATCACGGCACGGCTGAAAGTGGAGAAATGCGACGCGGAGACCGGCAATATTATCCCGATGACGGGCACGGGCTTCCAGATTAAGGACCTCTCCACCGGGGAATTTGTCACCCAGGATATTTACTATCCGAACCCGGAAACCCTTGATACTTTCTATGTTTCGGATGAAGGCTGGCTGATGCTGCCGGAGCCTTTGCACACCGGGAATTTTGAACTTTACGAGGTGGCTTCGCCCTACGGTTATGTGCTTTCCAATGAACCGGTGCCGTTTACCATTGACGGCAGCGAGGCCGTTGTTACGGTTACACAGTACAATATGCCGCAGAAGGGGCAGCTTACCATCACCAAGACCGGCGAGGTATTCGCTTCCGTCCAGGAGAACGATGGGCTGTACCAGCCGGTGTATGAAGTCATGGGGCTGCCGGGCGCAGTCTATGACGTGATCGCAGATGAAGATATTTATACCGGCGACGGTACACTCAGGGCGGCAAAAGATACGGTTGTGGAAACCCTTACCACCGGGGAGGATGGAACCGCCCAGAGCGGGCTTTTGTACCTTGGCCGCTACCGGCTGGAAGAACGCCAGGCGCCGGAGGGGATGGTCTTAAACACCCAGCCGGAATATGCAGAGCTTACCTATGCAGGCGAGACCGTGGAAGTGACACAGACGGCCATCGGTCTTTATGACGAGCGCCAGAAGGTGGATGTTAGTCTGTTCAAAGCACTGGAAACGGACGATCTTTTTGGGCTTGGCATGAATGAGGAATACAAAGATATTTCTTTCGGCCTGTATGCTTCCGCTGACCTGACGGCTCTTGACGGCAGCGTGATCCCGGCGGGTGGGCTTTTAGAGGTGGTTTCCATTGACCCGAATGAGGCTGGCGGCTATGACGCTTCCTTTGCCTCCGACCTGCCTTTTGGCAGCTACTATGTGAAGGAATGCACCACAAACAGCGCCTATATCCTCTCTGATACGGAATATCCGGTTGTCTTTGAGTATGCCGGCCAGGAGGCAGCGCTGGTGCAGATTCTTGTCAATGAGGGCGAGGCTGTTTCCAACGACCTGCTGCGCGGGCGTGTGGACGGCGTGAAAGTCGGTGAAAACCCGGAGGGCGACGAAGATGTAAAGCTGTCCGGTGCGGTCATGGGCCTGTTCCGTCCTGATACTGAAGAATTTACCGGGGAAAACGCGCTGCTTACTGTCACCACTGCCGAGGATGGCAGCTTTTCTTTTGAGAATATCCCTTACGGCCATTGGATCGTAAAGGAAATTTCTTCTCCGGCGCTTTATACGGTAAGCCCGCAGCAGCACCATATCTATATTGGTGTGGACGGCCAGAGCATTGAAATCAAAGTGGAAAATACCCTGATCCGCGGCAGCGTGCAGGTGATGAAAACCGAAGCCGTGGACGAGCCTTCTTCTGTGGTGAAGGAGGACAAAGATAATAACACCTTCCTGCGTTTCCTCTCCGGTGCGGCATTCGATCTGTATGAGGACACAAATGGCAATAAGGAGCTGGATTCCGAAGATACGAAGATCGGCGCGCTGAAGGAGACGGATGCGGGCTACCACACAGCGGAGGACCTTCTGGCAAAGGGCTATTTCGTAAAGGAAAGCAAGGCGCCGGAGGGCTATCAGCTTGACGAAAACGCCTACTACTTTGAGATCACCGAGGACGGCCAGGTGGCGGTTGTGGAAAACGGCAAGGCTGGGCGCGGTTTTACCAATGAGGCGTACCGCGGGAATTTGAAGATTACAAAGGATTCCAGCGACGGGCGCAAGGACGGGTTTGCTTTTGAGGTGAAAAGTGCGGACGGCTCCTACTGTGAAACCTTTACCAGCCCAAAATCCGGCGTGATCGAAGTCGAAGGGCTGCGCGTCGGCCTTTATACCATAACGGAAATTTCCAACCGGGCAAGCAAGGACTATATCATTCCTGATGCTGCCACCGTGGAGATCAAGGCGGACGAAACTGCAACGGTTCAGTTCTTCAATGAAAAGCCGGAGAAACCGGAAACGCCGGACAACCCGGATAATCCGAAAACACCTTCTAATCCGTCCACGCCGTCTAACCCTGATAAAGCGGTACCGCAGACCGGGGATGACAATTTCATTTTCCTGTATGGCGGGCTTCTGGCGCTGGCTGTGATCGGCGGCGGGCTGTCTGCCGCAGTCTATTTCAAAAAGGGCAAGTACAGCAGAAATACCCCAAAGAGAAAAGCTGTCGGCATTGCGGTGGTTTCCCTCTGCGGGTTGCTGGCGCTTGGCAGTGGGTTTCTGATGGTCCGCGACCTGAACCAGTATTCCGAGAGCGCCGGAGCTTATGAGGACATTTCGGCTCTTGTGGAGATGCCGGAGCAGACCGAAGCGCCGGAGGATGATAATACGGAAACGGAACCTGCCGGGGAGGACTCTTCTGTGATCCTCCCCACAGTGGATTTTGATGCGCTCCGGGAAACCGGGCCGGACATCATCGGATGGCTTACCCTTCCTGATACGGCCATTAACTACCCGGTAACGCAGACAGATGATAACGAGTATTACCTGCACCATCTGTATGACGGTACCTATAATAAGACGGGCTGCCTGTTCGCAGACTATGAAAATAAGAAGGATTTTTCGGATCGCAATACCATTATCTACGGCCACAACATGCGGGACGGCTCCATGTTCGCTGCGCTGAATGAGTATGACGAACAGAGCTATTTTGACGGACACCCGCAGATGTACCTTGTCACCCCTGGCGGCGGCTATATCGTGGAAATTTTTACGGCATTTGTGGCAAGACCCAGCGAGTCCGGCAGCGACACTTCCCCCTGGCGTCTTAATTGGAAGGATGACGGCGCCTACACCACATGGCTTTCTGAAATGGCGGGCCGGTCTGTCATTGAAACCGATGTTACGGTGACTTCCAGTGATAAGGTGCTGACCCTTTCCACCTGTACGCCCGGAGGCGCGAGCCGCTTCATCGTCATGGGAAAACTGTTGGAAGTGGAATAACCGAATATTTTTAAGAAACCGGTGCGGGGGCAAAAGCTCCCGCACCCGTTATTTACAAGGAGGATTTTTCTATGGTGAATGCCATTGTTTCGATACCCGGCTATGTCCATCTGTACCGTTCTCTTTTGCGTTTCTATGATATGTCGGAAAATGAGGTCCGGGAAATGCTCTACCTTCTGAACACGGCAAACCTGGACTGCTACGAGTATTACCACCCGGAGCATGATGTGGTCCAGAGCGGGCCGGTAGCTTTCAGCGGCTGGCTGGAGCATAAGGACTGCCGCCCTTACCGGACGGAGGTACAGCTTTATAAATCCCTGCTGTTCCTAAAGCGCAGCATTGACCGGGATTTGATCGTGACCTCACAGCGGGAGGCGCTGCAGACGCTCCGCTGTATCATTTCCAACCTGGAATACCGCTTCTATAAGGCGTATGGAATGGAGATTGAGGACAAACGGACCGTGTACGGGGAGTGTACCTACCGCCTGGTTCCCAGAGAGGACGAACCCAGCGTATGCCTGATGCACGACTGGATTTATCTGCCGAGCGCCTAAAATGTCCCGAATAATATATAAAATCCGGGACAATCCATTTTTCGAAGGAGGGATGCCATATCACACAAAAGGAAGTCAATGCTGCCTTTGACGAGCAGGTGGCTTTATGCAGGGAAATCCTGCAACGGAAAACCAAAGAATACACCGGGGACGATACGGACCGGCTGGGGGCTTTTAAGGCGGCGGCAGCTTTGCAGCACACCACGCCGGAGCGTGCCCTTGCCGGGATGCTGGCGAAGCATATCGTTTCCCTGTATGACATGTGCTTTGACAGTGATACGGATTACGATATAAGCACATGGAATGAAAAGATCACAGACAGCCTCAACTATCTGTTCTTACTGAAAGCTATTGTAAAGGAGGGACATACCAATCAACCAAATTGAAGTGAAGATTTTGAACTGCCAGGCGGTTGCAGAGGCCGAGAAAAACATGGTCTTTGCCGCCCGGCTCACCCAAAGGGGCCACCGGATTGCCACAATGGACGACCTGATGGCCCTTTATGAAAAATCGTTCAGCGAGAATACCGTGGCGGCAATCAGCGGCCTTCCGCACCCAACGGTTCAGAAATTTGCGGTCATTACCGTTGCCGTTGTAGGAGCAAGCCGGCGCTTTCTGGCACAGATTACCAGACACCAGAACGAGGTAAAATTTATGAGTGCGTCCTTACAATACAGCAATTATGCGGGTCAGGCGGATTTTTCCGTACCCTATGAGGTTCTGGCCGCCCCGGCTGCGGTTCGGGAACTATACTTAAAAAGCTGTCACGAAGGCATGGACTGTTACGAAAAGCTGTGCGCCGAAGGAATCGGCCATGATGCGGCGGGCTATGCCACACCCCAGGGCCTTCGGAATGTGCTGATGATCAGCGCTACACCCTATCAGTGGAAACACATCATCAGTCAGCGGGTATGCCGGCGCAATACGGACGAAACCCGGATCGTGCTTTTGAAAATCTGGCAGGAGCTTTATGCTTTAAGCCCGGCGCTGTTTGCCCCCGGTCTTACAGGGCCGTTCTGCCAGCGGGACAAATGCCTGGAGGGGAAAATGACCTGCGGCAGAAAAATAGATGCGGACATGATGCCGGAGGATCTTCTGAAAGCGGACTATCCGGCACTTTTTGAAGGAGGCGGCACATGAAGATCAAACTGATTGACTTTGGCGTGCCGGAGAGCCGCCGTCCATTCCGTCCGCATGGGAACGATGCCGGTGCGGATGTTTACATGCCCTATGACTGTACTTTGCAGCCGGGCGAGATTGCAAAGGTTCCTCTTGGGTTTGGAATCGAGGTGCCGGACGGATATGCAGGCTATGTGTTTCCACGCACCAGCATGGCGGTTAAGGGTCTTGTCTGTGAACTGCCGCCCGTGGATTCCGGCTACCGTGGGGAGATTCATGCGATCATCAGTAATGTAAGCAATCAGACACAGGAGCTTTCCAAAGGTTCCCGCGTGGGGCAGCTTGTGATTACCCCGGTTGTGATTGCGGATTTTGTTACCGAACTTGGCGAGCAGCGCGGCACAGGCGGATTTGGAAGTACAGGAAAATAAAAAAGTGACTTTTAGAGAATAATTCGGGAATGATCGCCGGTAGTGGGATTGGGCATATCAGGAGAATTGCAGGGTACAATAAAAGAAAAGCAGCAAAAGGCGGTACACTGTCATAGCGTACCGCCCTGCTGCTTAAAACTGCTTTAATATGTCGTGATGCCCTACGTCCACCAGGATAATCATTTTGTCGCCTTCGTAATACCAGATAATGCGGATGTCCATGTTGACGCTGCACTCAAAAAGGTCCGTGGTTCCCTGGATGCGTTTGGTGCGCAGCGACGGATGGGAAGGATTTTCGGCCAGAAGTTCCAGCTTGTTTTTAAGCTGCTTCTTCTCCTGTACGGTCAGGCCCTTAAAATGCTTTTGGAAACGGGGCGTAAAGGTAAACTCATACGCCATCATTCAGCCTCCAATTTGTCAAACAGGGCGTCCACGCTGTCAAAGACAGGCTGCTCCCCGGATGCGATTTTTGCTTTTACCCCGTCAATTTCTTCCCGGAGCTCATTCAGGGTGTTCTTTGGATAGACGACCACCGGCATGATGCAGATGGAACCGTCCTTCTCGAAGATGTCCAGTTTATCGCCTTCGGACAGACCGAGTTTAACGATGATTTCTCTTGGAATTGTGACCTGGGCTTTTTGACGCAATTCGGCCAGCATACAATCATCTCCTTTGCTTTGAGTTTGAAAGTGGGAAATTCTCACTTTCTTACTTATAGTATATCCATTTTGAGGGATTTATGCAAGGGGTACGAAAAAAATTTACAAATAAAGCGGCCAGCACCGTGACCGCTTACTTTCTGCTATTGAGTTCTTTCATAATACCGAGGATATACTGCATGGATTTGGAGTCGAGTTGTTTCGCCTCTGCGATAAATTCCCGCAAGGCTTCGGGGCAGGTGTTACCCTCATCAAAGAATTCCTGCGGTGTTACACCCAGGTATTCACAGATGTAGAAAAAAGACTGCATGGCGGGAAGTGACTTTTTGTTTTCAATGTTGTTGATGTAGTTGTTTGCCTGTCCTAACGATAGAGACATATCGCGCGCAGATACGCCTTTCTGTGTCCGCAGCTTTGCCAGCCGTTCCGGGACAAAATCTTCATACATCGCCTTCACCTCCCATTCTGTAATAGATTGTACCTCACACCCTTGCATTATTCGCAAAGGGAAAAGGGGTGTTTCCGTTGACTTGCTAAATTAAATCTATTACAATATGGAAAGTGAAGAATAACACCTATCGGATGGAGGAATAGAAATGGAAGGAAAGACCTGCTGTGTCACCGGGCACAGAGATTTACCCCAGAAAGAGATAGGCCGTGTAAAGGCAGCCCTGCGGCGTGAAATTGATTCTGCCGTTGCTGACGGGTTTACCCGTTTTATGAGCGGTTTTGCTGACGGCGTGGATCAGTATTTTGCCGAGATCGTGCTGGAGAAAAAAAGACAAATCCGGCGCTGGAGCTGATTGCTGTCATTCCCTATCAAAAGCGCCTGGACAGCCTGATGGCAAAGGGCCGGACTTATGAAATGCTGGAGGCTTGCGCGGATGTTGTTGTCATGCAGGAGAAATACCACCCCAGCGTCTATTCCCACCGGAACCGCTACATGGTGGAACACTCAGACCGGGTGATCGCTGTGTATGACGGGAGGGAAAAAGGAGGCACGGTGAGGACAATCCGGTTTACACATCAATTTCGGAAAGAACTGCGGGAAATACCCGTAGGGCTGATCTTGGACAAAAACAGGACAAATCCTGGACAAAACCGGATATGAAAAAGTGGAGATACCGGCTGCTCTATGGTATAATAAACTTTCAGCCGTGAAGGCCAGTGACAATCCGGTTGGACTTACAGATAATGATAGATCATCTTTTGTGGAAATGGGAAACCACAGTTTGAAAGGAGTATTTGCATGAAACATGTATGTATGCTTATATCGGTGGCCGACATTAACGCCGCGAGAAAGTTTTATGAGGATTTGTTTGGATTAGAGGTGTTCCAGGATTATGGCAGAAACATTGCTTTTACCTGCGGCCTGGCATTGCAGCAGGATTTTGACTGGCTTG
>NZ_JBQIOP010000081.1:0-7921 GCF_056822245.1 Petralouisia sp.
ACTGGCATAAAAACACTCCTTTTCGATAAGAATTTCCATATCCTAATTCTTACCAAAAAGGAGCCATTTATTTCCAAAAACACAAACTTATTTACACTACCTTATTCAGGGCAGCAGAAAAGCCGGGGCTTTCTCCTCGGCTTCACCTGTTTTTCAATATTCTTTGGCTGGCTTTGATATAAATTTAAACGGAACTGCCCGCATTGCGGCAACCCATCAAGCTCCTGCCGCTCCTGCTTTCTCTTCTATAATGACACGCAATGCCCTGGAGCCCACATCCTTTTTCTTTGCTTTTCCAGCACTGGAACGCAGTGCCTTTCTCCTCAAATTCCAGCTTCTCCTCATCCATGGCAAGGAACTTCACCTTCTGTAAATCCAACGAGCTATTTACAGAACTCAGCAATCGCCTGGTTTACAAACCTGGCTGTTCCCTCTCCTCCCGCTTTGTCAATATTCTCTTTCATCCGCTCATCATGGACATACATTTCACCTAATCCCCGGAGAATTTCGTCTGTACAGTTGTAATAATTTTCTGTGATAATGTTCTGCAGTTTTTCTATTTTTTCCTGTACCTTCTGATCTTCCGGAGGAAGTTTGCAAAGGGAACCGATTTCTTTAAAAACAGACATCAATTGATCTGCAGCCATGCTAAATTCCTCCTCTGACTTCCCTGCTGTTTTCCTTTGATAGTCTTTATAAGCTTCTGTATTTCCCCATCTCTTCCTGACTTCCTCCTCATACTGATGTATTTCTTCTGTCTGAAATGCCTGAAAACTCATCGCGTCCACTCCTTCTTTCTGAATCCTGCGGGCAAAAAAAATCAATTGATCGATATGCTTTCGCCGCAGCTCTAACAATGTAATCTGCTGTTCTAATGCCTCTTCCGGCTTAAATTCCGGACTGTCTAAGATTGCTTTAATTTCCTTTAAGGGAAACTGCAGTTCACGAAACAATAAAATATTCTGCAGCCGTCTGAGCGCCGCTTCATCATACAGACGATATCCGGCATCCGTCACTTTGGCAGGGCAAAGCAACCCTATGGCATCGTAATGGTGAAGCGCCCGGACGCTGATTCCGGTAAGTTTGCTGACTTCCTTTACAGTCCGCATCTTTCTTCCTCCCTTTCTGTTTTTCTAAAGTGTACACTATGACATAACGTGAGAGTCAAGAATTTTTTCTTATATTTCTATTTTTCAAAAACCATATGAAACACTAGCAGGATTCAATTATATCCTCTTATAAGGCTTTTTTGCAAGCTGCAAGTCAATGGTGTCATTTATGGTAAACGTTTCTACCATATTGATTTATTGTTTCTTCCATACTTTGCTTTTGTGGTTTTATTCTTTCAAAATTCTGGTAGCCTACAGAAATTTTTTCATTCGTTCCCCATCGGCATATCTCTCAACAAATGCTAGGATCTGTTTTCTTCAAAGGTTAACACAATCTTTCGGATGGAAGGGTCTTTGGAATCCACAAAGTCAAAGGCTTCCTGAGCTTTTTCCAATGGAAAGGTGTGAGAAACTGAACCTGACAGCTCCAGCTTCCCTTCCTGAATCAGTTCAATTGCCTCCTGGAATTTTTTATTCTGCAGTCTGGAGCCGCGGACGTCCAGTTCCTTCGAAGTAATCAAAAACTGATTTACCTCCGCAGGCTCCACTGAAAATCCCATTGTCATAACCCTGCCCGCATTGCCGGTTGCCTGAAGGAGCGTCAAAAGGGAATCCTTCGTACATGCAGCGTCAATGGACACGGTGGGCCCGTAGCCTCCTGTCAGCTCCTTTGCCCGTTTCACCACATCCTCTTTTGCGCTGTGAATCACAAAATCTGCGCCGTTTTCTAACGCCTCTTCCAGTTTGTTTTCCATAATATCTGCAACAATTATTTTGGCCCCGCTCAGCCGGGCAATTTTCAGAATCGAGCTTCCCAGTGCACCCGCGCCGAAGATCAGCAGCGTGTCGTCTTCACAAAGTCTGGCCCTGGAACAGCTCTGGATCGCAATGGTGGCCGGCTCTATCATCACCGCCGTTTCATCCGAAATTCCCTCCGGAAGCAGATAACAGTCCCTCTCCGGCACCGCTATATATTCCCGGTATCCGCCGTCAATATGTACGCCGCGCACTTTCAGGTCTGCGCATACATTTCCTCTTCCTTTGCGGCATGCATAACAGTGTCCGCAGCTGGTGACCTGATCCACAATGACCCGGTCTCCAGGCTTCAGATGCGCCGCATGTTTCCCGACAGCCTCCACCCTGCCTACCATCTCGTGGCCGATGATCCTCGGATAAATGGCGGCTGCATTGGTGCCATGGTAAATGCCCACATCTGAACCGCAGATGCCTGCCGCTGTCATTCTGATTAATACATTATCATGTTCTGTAATCACCGGTTTCTCCATATCAATGAGTTTTATTTCACCCGGCTTTACAATCTGTATCCCTTTCATAAGTCAAATCTCCTCACTATAACCTGAATTCATTTCTTCTTTGCGCCGCCGGACACCGAGCCCACCAGTATGAGCACAAGCACTGCCCCCTGAATGAACCTCTGCATTCCTGCTGAAAGACTTGCCGCATTCAAAAATGTGGTAAGCAGATACATCATCAGCGCCCCCAGGCACACTCCCGCCACATTGGATTTTCCTCCTGACGCCGCAGTCCCTCCCACAAAGGCGGCTGCAATGGAGGGAAGAAAATAAGTTGCGCCCATATCCTGAAAAGCGCCTCCGTTAAATGCCCCACACAAAGTTCCCGACAGCCCGCACAGCGCGCCGCCCAGTGTAAATGCAAGAATCACAACTTTATTCACAGGAATCCCGGCATATCTGGCTGCCAGACGCTTTTGCCCCACTGCATGGAGCTGTTTTCCATATTTTGTCCTGTACAATAGAAGCGCCAGGGCTGCCGCCGCAAAGAGGCAGAGAATCGTCAGCATCGAAAATCCTCCGGCGTTCCAATTGATGAATTTTACCAGACCCGCATCCGGCAGCGTCTTCATTCCCGGCGCAAGCACAAGGACTATGGTGAAAATTACATATCCTGTCGCCAGGGTGGTAATCATGGCCGGAACTTTCAGATAAATGTTAATCAGCCCATTTACAAACCCGCACAGCGCGCCTGCCGCCACCGCCGCCGCTACTCCAAGAACCACATGATACTGCATTAAATCACAGGAAATGTAGGCTGCAAGAGTCAAAATATATTGCTGGGACAAATCAATCGCCCCTTCGCCGCTGGTTACAACAATCATCTGTCCCAGCGCAAGCAGCAGCGCGAAAGAACACAATTTAGCGCTTGTGAACACCTGTCCCACATGAAATTTTCCCGATACTGCTGAAATCCCAATCCACAAAATGACAGAACCCAAAAGAGGCCATAGAAACGTATATTTTGCCATTATTTTTTTCATTCTTATCTGCCCTCCTTCTTATGCGTGATCAGCCTGACTGCCAAAACTGCCACCAGAATCATTCCTGTCACTGCGGTCTGATAATTGGAATCTATCCGGAAGGAGGTCAAAAGACTGGTGATAAAAGACATTGCAATTCCGCCGCACACCACTCCTGCCGGAGTGACAAGCCCGCCTGCCATCTCACATCCGCCCAGAATTACGGTGGCAATCGACAGCATACAGTAAGAGACGGATGAATTGGCGTCTGCCCCCATGCAAACGGCCGTATAGGACATGCCGGCCAGAACAGCCATCAGCCCTGACAATGCATAATTCACCATCTTTGCCTGAAGATAAGACCAGCCGGAGCGTTCTACCGAGGCGGCATTGTTGCCGATTCCCCGCAGCACCATCCCATATTTCGCCCGGAAAAGAATCCACCAGCACAATGTTCCTGCCAGAATGCAGATCACCACAGGCATCGGAATCACCGGAAACTCAAATTTGTAAAACGACAGCAGCCACTGCGGGCATGTTCCGCCCGGAGAAGGCGCCAGAATCAGAGCGATTCCCCACCATACAAACTGCGCGCCCAGTGTGACCACAATTGCCGGTATATTCCGTATATGGATTAATGCCCCCATCAATGCATAACAGGAAATAAACAGTACAATTCCAATTACGCCGAAAAATGGATTCCCCGTCATCACAATTCCCACAATCACGTTCACCAGTGCAATGGAATATCCATTCCCCATATCCACATCCCCGGCAGTGACGATAAACATCTGCCCCAGCGCTGCAAACACAAGGGGAACCGCAGAGGACACCAGCATACGAAGCCCCATGTAGGAAAGAATTCTGGGATTCATGGATACATTGGCCAAAATCATAACTGCCATTGCCGCAACCGGAAGAAGGACACGGGACGTCATCATCCGATGCAGCCCACTCTCCTTCTTCTCCTCTGCCGCTTGCTGATGCTTTACTTCTTTAAAGGAAGCCTTGACGATGTTAGCAACTGTAATCTCCTCATGCTTCAGCTCTTCTGTAATCTCGCCCTCATGCATAATATACGCGCGGTCGCAGATTTCCATCTCTGCATCCTCTGTGGAATACAGAATAACGGCTTTCCCCTCCTGCTTCGCCTCCTCCAGAAGTCCATAAATTTCCTGTTTTGTCCCAATATCCACCCCGGCGGTGGGGTCGTTTAAGATAATCAGCTCAGCCCCGGACGCAATTCCCCGGGAAATCAATGCTTTCTGCTGATTTCCGCCGCTCAGGGACATAATGGGACTGTGGATTCCCTCTGCCTTAAATTTTAATTTATCATACCAGGTCTGAGCCAGTTCTTCGGATTTTTTCCGGCTCAGGAACATCCCGTTTTTTACCTGATCCAGATTTCCAATCACGGTATTGTCCAGAATATCCCACAGATGGAACACGCCTTCCGATGCCCTGTCGCCGCTGACATAGGATACAGAGGAATTCAGCAACACGCCTTTTTTCTCTTTCCCCTGATATTTGCGGGCGTCAAACAGAAGATTCAAAAGCTGCGTCTGCCCGGAGCCTGCCAGACCGGAAATGCCCACAATCTCTCCGCAGTTTACATACATATTAATATTGTACAGCCCTTTGCCTGTATAGTCCTTTATCTGCGCGGACGCTGTCTTTACCCCGCAGCCGCCTTCCTGACGCGTTTCTTTCTTCTCTCTTTTCCCGCCTGCGCCTCCCAGCATTTCCACCAGTTCATCTGCAGATATCTCCTCCGGATCACATTCCCCGGCGTTCATTCCATTCTGCATCAGCACAATCCGGTCTGACACTTTGCGGATCTCGTCCAGTTTATGGGAAATATAGATAACCGCAACGCCTTTTTCACTCAGCTCCTTCACTACCCTGTGGAGCTGTTTTGCCTTATCCGTAGACAGAGCAGATGTGGGCTCGTCCAGAATCAACACCTTTAAATTGCCGGTCATCAGGGTCTTGCAGATTTCCACCATCTGCCGCTCCGCCAGAGTCAAATGCTCCACAAGCTTCAGCACGTCAATATGATTTCCCGGAAAATACTGCTCCATCAGCTGCCTGGTTTCCTGTTTTGCATTTTTGCGCCATCCATGTTCTGTAAAAATTCCATGGCCTACATTGAGCATGGCAAAGTTTTCATACACGCTGAGATTCGTACAGAGAGACAAATCCTGATATGCGCAGGCAATACCGGCCTCCTTCGACTCTTTTGCGGTATACTTTTTCATATCCGCTCCATTGACCCTGATGATACCGGCCGTGGGAGAAAGCACCCCTGTCAGAACTTTCATCAACGTGGATTTTCCCGCCCCGTTGGGCCCTACCAGTCCAATCACTTCTCCGGCATAAATCTTAAGATTGATGTTCTGCAGCGCTTTGGTAATACCGAAACACTTATCAATTGCACAAAGCTCTATGTAAGGAGTCTGATTTTCTTTTACCTTCACTTTTTCAAGCTCCTTTCTCATCTTTTGTCAGGGGAGGTCCGCCGGTTTCTCCATGGCCGGATGCCTTTTGAGCATCCTTTTCTATCAATGCAATGACCCGGATCGGCGATGCAGAACCATCCTTAATCTTATTGGAAAGACCGATCACATAGGAAAAAACAGGAAGTTTCTGCAAATTGACCAGATTTTCCAAAATTGGAATTCCCGCCCCCAGCAGCATATGATGGCACGGGAAGGTTTCACTTCCGAAAGCGTCCAGGGAGAGGGCGTCTGTTCCCACACAGGACACTTTTTTCTCCAAAAGATATTGCGCCGCATCGCCTCCCAGACCAGCCCAGTCCTTCAAAAATTCCCCTGCTTCTTTTCCCAGGCCATACCGCTCTTCCCATCCAAAATGCAGCAGAATAATATCGCCTTCTCTGAGTTCCCCATGCTGCTTTTCAAATTCCTGAAGCATCTTCAGGGTATATGACTCACAGGGCTTTAAAAAGCCCGCGTCTATCCTGACGCCTCTGCCTATGACTGACCGCACATCTACTTCTTCAATGGAACTGCCGTCTTTAAAAAAATGCTTCGGCGCATCCAGATGCGTACCGGTATGCTCCCCAAAGCTGAGCTGCCTGTGCATAGACAGTTCGCCATGGTCATAAGTCTCGTACACTATCGCCCCAAATCTGGCATGGGTGGGCCAGACAGGCATCCCCGGCTCTAACGTATAGCTCAGGTCCACAATTTCCGCTGCCTCCATTGCCTGCTGCATCAAAGATATAATTTGTCCTTCCATACCATTTTCACCTCTCATTCATTGTTAATCATGCATTTCTGTTACTGATACAAATTCTCTCTTACCCACTCACGGTCAAAGGTGGGGGTGCCGATCTCTTCGTCATCCATATCTTTGTAATCCTGTACCTGTTCTTTTTCTACAACAGCAAACGGGTGTACCATATCCTTTGGAATCTCATACTGGCCGCTTAAGATGTCACATGCCACATAGACGCCGGTAGCTCCAACCCATGGATTGGAGGATACGGAAAGTGTATCATATCCTTCTGGCGCTTCTGCCGCCCACCATTTCAGGAAATATCCGCGATTATCGCCGCCGATTACCGGTAGCTCCATACCTGCGGATTCGAAAGCCTGTACTGCCGCATAGGAATCTCCGCCCTGTGTGACAACCCCGTCCACCTGATCCAGCGTAGGCAGGACGGAGGCCAGTTCAGACTGCGCTTTGGAGCCTGTCCAGTCTGTGTATACTTCCGCAACCACCTCTACATCCGGATACTTTTCTAATGTCTGTACCACTCCTTCATGGGCAATGTTGTCAAACTCGGCTCCGGCTGTTCCTCTCAGCTCAATAATCTTGCCTGATCCTCCGATGGCCTCGCATACATATTCTGTCAGGGTCGCCATCTGAGCAATGGTGTCAAAATTAATCTGGTAGCACAGCTCTGCATCAGATTCCACCGGCCCGTCATTGATAATAATACAAGGAATACCTGCATCAGAGGCCTCCTGAATGGCTCCGGTCAATGCCGTCGCGGAGATTGGGTCAATGATAATTGCGTCCATCCCTTCCAGAATAAAATTTTCAATCTGCTGCACCTGCTTGGAAGCGTCATTGTTGGCCTCTACAATTGTAAATTCAGAAATCTCTCCGGACTCCGTCAGTTCATCCGCCGCTTTCTGTGCATAAGCCTCCATCTGCTGACGGTACGAATTGCCGTTGAAGCTGTTGGTAAGTCCAATCTTGTAGCCTGCGGCTGATTCGCCTTCTTTCTTTCCGGTATCTTTTAATTCCTCACTGCCGGAACCTGCGCTGCCCGAATTCGCAGTTCCGGAATCTGCATCTTTCCCGCCGGAATTGCCGCACCCTGTCAGGCTGATTGCTATTGCCGCTGAAAGAACTACCGCCAGAATCTTGTTTTTTTTCATACTTTTTTCCTCCTTCATTGTAAAGGTAGTGTCAAATCCTACCTGATTTTTTGTTACTCAAACCTTGATTTTATGGGAGTTTGCAAATAAAAGAGCATTGACCTCCCTTTTTATGGTATAATGTC
>NZ_JBQIOP010000082.1:0-7909 GCF_056822245.1 Petralouisia sp.
AGAATTGCCCGACTAAAGCCCGACCCGTCCGGCAGTCAGCCGGACAGGGAACGGCAAAATTTTTTACACTTCTTTTACTTCTTTATCTAACATGAGCAAAGAGCCAGGGCATGAAACAGCTTATGGCGGGCGGCGGCGTTGCCCTGATCGGCATGGTGCTTGTACCCCTGCTCTCCGGTCTGTTCGGCTAATCCCCGCACCAGAAACACCCATACCTTTGCCCCTCCCGCAAACGCGGGAGGGGCGGAAAGGAGGTAGCACTGTATGGATTTTCTGCTGGATGCAATCACCACCTGGCTGAAAGAAATGCTGGTGGGCGGCATAATGAGCAACCTTTCCAGTATGTTCGATTCGGTCAACAACCAGGTGGCGGACATATCGGGGCAGATCGGGCAGACGCCCCAGGGCTGGAACGCGGGTATTTTCAGCATGGTCCAAAGCCTTTCGGAAACGGTCATTCTCCCCATAGCAGGCGTGATCCTGGCCTTTGTGATGACGCTGGAGCTGATTCAGATCATCACTGACAAGAACAACTTCCACGATATTGAAACCGCTGTGTTTTTCAAGTGGATTTTCAAGACCGCCTGTGCCATCCTCATTGTCACCAACACCTGGAATATCGTTATGGGCGTGTTTGATGTGGCCCAGGGCATTGTGGCGCAGGCTTCCGGCGTCATCGGCGCGGACGCTTCCATCGACATTTCCTCCGCGATGGCGGATTTGGAGCCAAGGCTCATGGAGATGGATTTGGGGCCGCTGTTCGGGCTGTGGTTCCAGTCCCTGTTTATCGGCCTTACCATGTGGGCGCTGACCATCTGTATTTTTATCGTCATTTATGGCCGTATGCTGGAAATATATCTCGTCACCTCGGTCGCGCCGGTCCCGATGGCCGCTATGATGGGCAGGGAATGGGGCGGCATGGGGCAGAATTACCTGCGCTCCCTGATGGCGTTAGGCTTTCAGGCGTTCCTCATCATGGTATGCGTGGCAATCTACGCGGTCCTGGTGCAGAACATCGCCACCGACGAAGATACGATTGCCGCCATCTGGTCCTGTGTGGGATATACGGTCCTGCTCTGCCTGACCCTCTTTAAGAGCGGCAGCATGGCCAAGGCGATCTTCCAGGCCCACTAACGAAAGGAGTGTGCAAAAATGGCTTATGTACCCGTACCCAAAGACTTAACGAAGGTCAAGACAAAGGTGGCCTTCAACCTCACCAAGCGGCAGTTAGTCTGCTTTGGCGGCGGGGCGCTCGTGGGCGTGCCGCTTTTCTTTCTGCTTCGGGGGCCAGCCGGGAACAGCGCCGCCGCCCTGTGCATGATGCTTGTCATGCTGCCCTTTTTCCTGCTGGCGATGTACGAGAAGAACGGCCAGCCGCTGGAAAAGATCATCGGCAACATGATCCGGGTATCCTTTCTCCGGCCCCGGCAGCGCCCCTACCAGACCAACAACTTCTATGCCGTATTGGAGCGGCAGGACAAACTCGACAAGGAGGTGTATGACATTGTTTACGGCAAAGAAAAACCGGACAAACGGCAGAGCGCCGGAGGGCGAAGGGCCAATGCCGGTGAAAAAGAAGCTCTCCCGCGCGGATCGGAAGCAGATCGAAGCCGCCATTTCCCGCGCCAGCCGCACTGACCAGAAGGGGATTTCCGCGCAGGACAGCATCCCCTATGAACGGATGTGGCCGGACGGCATCTGCCGCGTGACCGGCTGCTATTATACCAAGACCATTCAGTTTCAGGACATCAATTACCAGCTGTCCCAAAACGAGGATAAGACCGCCATCTTCGAGGGCTGGTGCGATTTCCTCAACTACTTTGACAGCTCCATCCGGTTCCAGCTGTCCTTCCTCAACCTGGCCGCGTCCCAGGAAACCTTTGCCCGGTCCATCACCATCCCGCCCCAGGGGGATGATTTTGACAACATCCGCGGCGAGTACACCCAGATGCTGCAAAACCAGCTGGCAAAGGGGAACAACGGCCTGATTAAGACAAAATACCTGACCTTCGGCATTGACGCGGACAGCATCCGGGCGGCAAAGCCCCGGCTGGAACGGATTGAAACCGACCTGCTCAACAACTTCAAACGGCTGGGCGTAGTGGCGGAGCCGCTGGACGGGCGGGCGCGGCTTTCCCAGCTGCATGGCGTATTTCACATGGATGAACAGATTCCCTTTTCCTTTTCGTGGGACTGGCTGGCCCCCTCCGGCCTTTCCACCAAGGATTTTATTGCCCCCACTTCCTTTGAGTTCCGCACCGGCAGGCAGTTCCGCATGGGGAAAAAGTACGGCGCGGTCAGCTTTGTGCAGATTCTCGCGCCGGAATTGAACGACAGGATGCTGGCGGATTTTCTGGATATGGAAAGCTCCCTGATCGTCAGCCTCCATGTACAGTCCTTAGACCAGGTAAAAGCCATCAAGACGGTCAAGCGCAAAATCACCGACCTGGACCGGGCCAAGATCGAGGAACAGAAAAAAGCGGTCCGGGCAGGGTACGACATGGACATCATCCCCAGCGACCTGGCTACTTACGGAAACGAGGCCAAAAAGCTATTGCAGGATTTGCAGAGCCGGAATGAGCGGATGTTCCTTGTGACCTTTCTGGTGCTGAATACGGCGGACACCGCCAGACAGCTGGGCAACAACGTGTTTCAGGCGTCCAGCATCGCGCAGAAGTACAACTGCCAGCTGGCAAGGCTGGACTTTCAGCAGGAGGAAGGGCTGATGAGCTGCCTGCCCCTGGGACAAAACCAGGTGGAAATCCAGCGGGGGCTGACTACTTCCAGCACCGCCATCTTTATTCCCTTCACCACCCAGGAGCTTTTCCAGAACGGGAAAGAGGCGCTGTACTACGGCATCAACGCCCTGTCCAACAACCTTATCATGGTGGACCGCAAGAAGCTGAAAAACCCCAACGGCCTGATTTTAGGCACTCCCGGCTCCGGCAAGTCCTTTTCCGCCAAGCGGGAAATCGCCAACTGTTTTCTGCTCACCACCGATGACATCATCGTGTGCGACCCGGAATCGGAGTACGCGCCCCTTGTGGAGCGGCTGCATGGGCAGGTTATCAAGATTTCGCCCACCTCCGGGGACTACATTAACCCGATGGACCTAAACCTGGACTACTCGGACGATGAAAGCCCGCTGTCTTTGAAATCCGACTTCATTCTGTCGCTGTGCGAGCTGATCGTAGGCGGCAAGGAGGGCTTGCAGCCGGTCCAGAAAACCATCATCGACCGCTGTGTGCGGCTGGTCTACCATGATTACCTGAACGACCCCAGGCCGGAAAATATGCCGGTATTGGAGGATTTATACAACCTTCTGCTGACCCAGGAGGAAAAAGAAGCGCAGTACATCGCTACGGCGCTGGAAATCTATGTTTCCGGCTCCCTGAATGTGTTCAACCACCGGACCAATGTAAACATCGACAACCGCATTGTCTGCTATGACATCAAGGAGTTAGGCAAGCAGCTGAAAAAAATCGGTATGCTGGTGGTGCAGGACCAGGTGTGGAACCGCGTCACCATCAACCGCGCCGCCCACAAGTCCACCCGGTACTACATTGACGAGATGCACCTGCTGCTCAAAGAGGACCAGACCGCCGCCTATACCATTGAAATCTGGAAACGCTTTCGGAAATGGGGCGGGATTCCCACCGGCATCACCCAGAACATCAAGGACCTGCTTGCCAGCCGGGAGATCGAGAACATCTTTGAGAACTCGGACTTTGTGTATATGCTCAACCAGGCAAGCGGGGACCGGCAGATTCTGGCAAGGCAGCTGGGCATCTCCCCGCACCAGCTGTCCTATGTAACCCACTCCGGCGAGGGCGAAGGGCTGCTGTTCTACGGCAACATTATCCTGCCCTTTATCGACCGGTTCCCCAAGGACACCGAGCTGTACCGCATCATGACCACAAAATTATCTGAGATCTCAGATAATGTCTGTTTATTAAAGAACTATAGTTATTCGAGAAGAAAGCATTATGCCACTAAATAAGCGGATATACTACAATCTTCTCGAATAACAAATCATTGCTAACGGAGAAAATCGGGCATATTCTGCTTCTCCTGTGGCAGTGATGGTTCAGTCTTGTTTTGCGGAAACCATTTGTTATTCCATTCCTTCATTGAACGGTCAACGGTCTGCTGTGAAATATCCAGGTAGATCTGGGTCGTCTGTATGGAAGAATGTCCAAGGATATTTTTTACAACAGCCAGTGGTACACCTGCTTCAATTAGATGTGTTGCCGTTGTATGCCGCATTACATGCGGTGTATATGGCCCATTACAGAACTTATCCGGGTGGACGGATTTTGCAGTTGTAACGTATTTTGTGAAAATTTCTTCAATGGCGGCCACAGACAGATGGTCATTCCGCTGGCTGGGGAAAACATATCTGTCAGGTTGATCGCGTATCCGTCTGGAATTAATATATTTATCCAGCAGTTGTGTTGCATCTGAAGTGATCTTTACCCTGCGGGACTTTTCCCCTTTCCCTGTGAGCGTCAGGATGGCGTTCCCCTTTTCATCGTGTGAGACATCCATTACTGCAAGTTCGCAGATTTCCTGTGCTCTTGCCCCGCTGGAATACATCACGGATAAAAGGACGAGATCGCGCCAGCCGAGTTTTTCCGTGGCATCCGGGAGTGAAAAAAGAATGGACAGCTCTTCACGAGTGAAGGAAGTGCGCTGTTTGCCCTTTACCCTCCGAAATGATTTTTTTGCGATCCTTGTCAGGCTGCTTCGGAACACGCATCCCGCTTCAAGGTTCCTACACTGTGCGTACTCTGCAAAAGAGGATAGTGCTCCCATACGCTGTTTGGCTGTAGTTCGGCTGTTTTTTCTATCGGATACCAGCCAGTCAAAAAATCCTGTTAGCAGATCAAAGTCCAGCATTTCAAATGTGATCTGACTGATATCGGTTCCTTTCTGCTCTTCGAGATATTGGAACAGGAGCCGGAATGCACATTTATAAGAAGAAACTGTGTTTTTGCTGGCATTCATGGAGACTGGAAGGTATTCCGTGATAAATCTCCCAAGGAGACTTAAAAACTCGTATTCTGACTTATTCTTCTTCATAAGGTACCTCCACTTCTGGAATCAGACCAGTCGTAAATGCTTCAAACGCATCCATGGTTCCAGGAACCTGTGTGCCGGAAAAACGCATATACTGATCAGTATCGATTAGGCATTTATGCCCAAGGTAAGTCGGCAAAAGGAGATCGTTTATATCAACAGGATGGCCTACTGCTTCCAACTGCTGCATGGATTTCAGGACAAACAAGTGGCGAAAGCAGTGCAGGCAGGCTCCCCGGTCATTTGGGGATTTATCCCGCTGGTCAATGTTGGCCAGCTTCAGAATCTCTGCAAACCAGGCATCCATTTGGCGTTTCGTATAGTGCCGGCCGGGTTTATCTCCCGGGAAGAGGTAGGCTTCTGGATTGTCCATGATTCCAAGTGTGAGACAATACCTCTTCAGGATCTCCAACAGCGAATCATGGATAGGGATCAACCGTTCTTTTGAGAATTTAGTCTTTCGCAGGAACAGCGTCCCTTCTTTAAAACATACGTCTTTTCGCTGCAGTGCCATGGTTTCTCCCAGCCGGGTTCCGCATCCGTAAAGGATACGCAATGCCATTGGTATTTTTAACTGTAAGAATGGGCTGCAGCTACCCGGTTTACGGGGAGATAAGTTGTCCGCATAGTGCATGATCTTCTGGATCTCTGCCTCTGAGTAAATATACGGGATATACTCGGATTTTACTTTTGGAGATTCTGGTAAAAACGCCGGGATTCCAAGGCTGTCCAGATATTTTACAAATCCTCTGACAGCACCAACTTTTTCATTGATGGTTTTACTTTTTCCCGGGATAGATGAAATCCAGGGTGTAAGGATGTCTTCTGTCAATTCCTTTTGGGGGAAGTCTATCTCTGCCAGATATTGATCCAATGAAGACAAGGCCCGCTTAGTTAGCGATACAACGGGATCAGAAACGCTGAATGTCTTTAGTGCCAGATACGCTTCCATTTCATCGGCGAATATACTCTTAAACACTGGAACCACCATCCTTCCCAGAAAGAAGTTCTGCAAAGTTGCCGCTAGGGGCAGGGACTGCGAGAGGACAAAGCCGCATGCTCTGGATGTCGATCCGGGCATAATGGCGGATGGCGTGTTTTGTCCCATGCCCCAGAACCCGGCGGACAACTTCTGTTGATACGTTGTCATTAACCATGTTGCTTGCGATGGATGACCTGAAAGCCCGGCTTCCATGCCTGCGTCCATTAATGGGAATCCCGGCGTTTCTGAGCAGCGCCCCGACCATTGTGTTGATTGCGCCATAGTCCATCGGCGTATATGGGATTACAAGCGTCATAAAAATCTGCTGGCAGCCTGCCACTTCGGGGCGTACTTTGTTGATATAGTCCAGCAGGGCTTCTTTTGCTTCGGGAAGCAATTCACTTTCCCATGGCTCACCCGTTTTCTGCTGTATAAAGTGGATTCTGTTATCCGTGAAATCAACGTTTTCAAAAGTCAGGGAAGCAATATCACAGGAGCGGATGCCATATCTGGACAGGAGTAAAACAATCGCATAATTCCTTATCCCAACAGGGGTTGTGCGGTCAATAGAATCTTCAATTGCAGAAATCTCATCCGTGCTATAAACCGTTGGCTGGGGATCGTTCTTCTTGCGGTACTGGACAAGCCTTGAATAATCACGTTCCAAAGTTCCGTGTTCAAAGAGAAATCTGAGAAAGGGGGCAATCCTTTCCCAATAACGGGAGAAACTCAACTGCAAAAAGGCTTTCTGTATCAGTTTCCCGCTGATGTCCCCAGTATCTTCACAGCCGAGGGCGGAGAGATTGTCCAAAAACCTGCTGAGAATCCATCGCTTGTAATGAAGAGTGGTTTGTTTATTCCCGTTGCCTCTGCAATAGGAAATATACGCATCAAGGGACTGGCTGAGGCTGGAGGGGAGATTAACTACAGCAGTTTTATCTCCCCATAAGGCATCTCGCCCATCCAGGCCCTGATACAAACGGTTGAGTTTACGCACGATCACCTTCGCCCTTGAGACACGGGATGGACAAACTTTGAGTTCCTGCTCACAGTATTGGATGAGGCATTCTCCTATTTCAGGTGTGTATTCATCCAGTGCATTCGCATTCATATAAGCCGTGAATGCTTTGAGAATGAAATCCATGTCCTTAACAGTACTGCTACTGTAGGATTCTGACTGGAGCAGCATGCGCAAATGTGCTGTCAAGTCGTTGAAAGTTGATTGATTTTCCATACAAAATCCTCCTCTGTAAATTTGGTGTCGGGTCGACACAACACCAGTATACAGAAGAGTTTATATAGATCATTGTTATTCGAAGAGAATATGAAAAATCTTTTATTTTATGGGGAGGTGAAAAACTCATTGAATAATGAAACTCATTTAATAAACAAAATTACAGGAAATAAAGGAGGGAAAGCAATCATGACTGCACAGAAAATCAAACACAATCCCCGGCTGTTTTTGAAGCGGGCGATGGACATTCAGCGCCGCCAGCTGCTTCTGGCGATGGCAGACGCGGTAAGCGAGTGCCGTACTGCGGAGAGCATGGCGGCAGAACTGAACCGTGACGGGGAAACGGGCCTGCTCCGCCTTGCGGAAATCTGGCGCTGCCTCTCCCCCGGCACCGGCGGCAGGGTTTTGGAGGGCCGGGGCGCGGAGCTTCTGGCCGATGTGCTGGCACAGGTCTATGCCTGCCTGATCCTCCGTCCTTTACACACCCCGGCTGGCATGGGCCTCTATGTGGAGCTGCTCTATATGATGGAGGCGCTGATGCTGGGGGAATGGTTTGATTAAGGAGCCGCGCCTGCGCTTTACGAGGGAGGAACAGACCGACCCGGCGCTGGAAA
>NZ_JBQIOP010000083.1:0-7705 GCF_056822245.1 Petralouisia sp.
ATAAAAAGCTCCATAGAGCCATTTCCCGTGAAAAGCACCACATTCTTAGAAGCTTTAACCAGTGGCGCACTGCCATACTCTCTGCTTTTGGTTATGACCCATTAAAATGCGAATGCGGCCGGGCCATGCTGTTTTTAGAACTTTATTTTAACCATAAGCGTGTTTCTCTGGAAGAATTGTACGACAAAGCCATGTCCCGTTCTCGTGGAAGAAGGTCGTCCGCATGACTTCCTTAAATCCCATTCCTGTGCTATACTCCTTTCAAAGGAGGCTGTACTTATGAACCCAAACACAGAGAAACTACGCAAAAAATATATGGATAATCCACCCGAAGGCATGTCATCCGAGGACATTCGCTGCATGAGCGAGGATGACCTTCTCGATATGGATTATTTCTTAAATGAAGATGACTTATTTGATGACGAGGCTGGAGTAGAAGGTTTTTATATCTTCTAAACCGTGTCGTCTTGCTGTTATTCCCATGCAAGAGTTTATCAAATATACGTTCGATAAACTCTTGTTCTTTTCCTTCTCATCAAAAATCGCAATTTCCTATAAAGTAAAAAAGAGCCGACTGACGGTATCGGCTCTTTTTTATGCCCAAAGGGGCGTTCATTTAAAATAATTACGCAAGATTGTCCACAGCTTTGGTTAAGCGGGAAACTTTTCTGGCTGCAGTGTTCTTATGATAAACACCTTTAGAAGCAGCCTTGCTGATCTGAGAAATAGCAGCTGATAACGCTGTCTTAGCAGCTTCTTTATCATTTGCTGTCACAGCAGCTTCCACTTTCTTCACAGAAGTCTTTACCGCAGACTTGATTGCTTTGTTGCGGGCTGTTCTAATCTCAGTTACTAAAATTCTTTTCTTTGCTGATTTGATGTTAGCCAATTCGTTCACCTCCATTTTCGAGAATGATTATGATGACAATCCAATTGACTGTTTATGCGGAAAAAGGATTGCACTGCTTGCAGTTGTTTCATTAAATCCGGACACGGACGTTCTAATGTAAACATACTCATATATTTTAGCCTTTAATTTTCTGCCTGTCAATACATATTCCTGTATTTTTTGTAAAAAATATCTATGCAGCATAGTTTTGGAGGGAATATTATGAGTCAGTTTCAGGTGCGTACGGATTTGGCATTGGAAACCCGTGAAAAATTTGAAGAAGATAATGTGGAAATCAAAGGAGTGCGGGTGGAGGAAGAATGCCGGGAAGAATCGGAAATAAAGATTACCACAATGGTAATTGAGACGGAAAACGGGGCAAAAGCCATGGGGAAACCCAAAGGAACCTATATTACACTGGAAGCGGCCAGTTTAGACAGCCAGGATGAGGATTATCACAGAGAAGTTTCCGTGGAACTGGCAAGGCTGATTCAGAGGCTTCTGCCGGAGAAAAAAGATCCTGTGTCCGTCCTTGTGGCAGGGCTGGGAAACCGGGAGGTGACGCCGGACGCTTTGGGGCCCAGAGTGGTGGACAATATGCTGATTACCCGGCATGTGCTGAAAGAATTCGGCAAATATGCCTTTGGAGAGGAAGAAGTTCATGCGGTCAGCGGAATTGTTCCGGGGGTGATGGCCCAAACCGGAATGGAGAGCCAGGAGATTATACGGGGCGTGGTGGAAGAGACGAAGCCGGATGTGATGATTGCCATTGATGCGCTGGCGGCCAGAAGCACCCGCAGGCTCAGCCGCACCATACAGATTACGGATACAGGAATCAATCCCGGTTCCGGCGTGGGAAATCACAGGCACGGGCTGTCCCGGGAGACGATAGGCATTCCGGTAATTGCCATCGGCGTGCCGACAGTTGTGGATGCAGCCACCATCGTAAATGACACCATGCATACGCTGATTCAGGCCATGGAGGAAAACAGCCATCTTAAGACCTTGAGCGCCGGGCTGAATGCATTGAATGAAATGGAAAAATACGAACTGATCCGGGAGCTGTTATCGCCTCAGCTCAATACCATGTTTGTGACGCCTAAGGACATTGACGAGTCGGTCAAACGTCTGAGCTTTACCATTTCCGAGGGATTGAATATCGCTTTTGCATAAATATTTTCGTACAGGCATATACTTTAATTATTCATAAATGATTCAGCAGAAAGTCAGCTTGGCGGGAAGAGAAAAATGAGAAAAAAATGGATGAAACGCAGGTGTTTTTACCCCGGGGTAAGGGCGGCAGGCAGAAGGAAAAAAACAGGGAAATCCATATGTTTTTTTCTATGGGGCTTAAGCCTTCTGTTTGTATTTGTGTGTTATCAGAATTTGGCAGAAACAAACCAGGCGCCGGCTATGAAACAGATTGCAGCATATCTCAAAGAAGAAATAGCCGTAAGCGCCTGGAAAAACTGTATGATGGTCATGGTCACGGACGAGGGGGAAGAAGAATTGTCCCTGGGAGCTTATCTGGTGGAAAAACTGGAGAAATTCTATCCGATTTATGGATTCAGTGAAACCATGACAGAATATGATACACAGATTGAAAGTGATTTTACGGAAGAACTTCTGGCGGAACAGGGACAGGAGGTTGGAAAGCCTCTGGAAGAAACAAAAGGGACAGATGCGTCAAAAGAGCCGGAACAGAACGGGACAGAAGAGAAAGAAGAGAAGAAAACGGGCAAAAATAAAAAGAAAAAGAAAAAAAAGGATCAGACAGAGACGGCGTCCAGCAGTGCGGCGGGGAAAACCCAGGAGATTTCCAGAGAGAAGCTGAATGACTTTGATTATCTTCTGCAGAATTTTTATCAGATAGACCGCACCACTACCATTGACGGCAGTCAGCTGAATGCAGAGGCCCTTCTGGGTAAAAGCATGAAATTGGAAACCGGAGCGGAGAATGTGCAAATCCTGATTTACCATACCCATTCCCAGGAAGGATATGCCGATTCTGCGCCGGGAGATGTCAGTACCGGGGTGGTTGGGGCAGCGGACTATCTCACGGAACTTCTGCAGGAGAAATACGGATTTAATGTCATGCACCATACCGGCGAATATGATGTCAAAGACAGGGATAATGCCTATTCTTACGCGGGGCCTGCCCTGGAGCAGATTCTGGCGGAGCACCCAAGCATAGAGGTGGTGATAGACCTGCACCGGGATGGAGTGGCTGAGACTACCCGCCTGGTTACCGAGGTAAACGGGAAACAGACGGCCCAGATTATGTTTTTTAACGGGCTGAGCAGGACAACGGCAAACGGTGATATCCCCTATCTGGCCAATCCCTATCTGGCCGATAACCTGGCTTTTTCGTTCCAGATGAAACTGGCCGCAGAGGAATATTATCCGGGGTTTGCGCGCTCCAATTATCTGAAAGGCTACCGCTACAATCTCCATTACCGGCCCAAAAGCCTGCTGATTGAAGTGGGGGCCCAGACCAATACGTTCGAAGAGGCGAGAAATGCCATGGAGCCTCTTGCGGATATTCTGCATAGGGTTCTGACGGAATGAAGGGAAAATAAATACAGCAAAAGCGGAATACAGAGTAAATCATCAGATACATAACAGAACCAGAAGAAAGGCTGCAGCAACCATGTCAGACAGAACAGAAGAGAGACGGGAAAAATCAGAAAACTGCAAATCAGAAAACTGCAAATCAGAAAAAATGCGGATCATAACGCTGAAGCATTTGGCCCAAAAAGACAGGGACAGCCGGGAAGAACTGCTGTTTCAGTCCATCCGCAAACTGGAACCGGCTTACTGGTCAGGAGTGAAGATGGCAGAGGATATGATGTACGGCGCATTCAGTTTTCATGAAAGCCAAAATCCGGAGAACCGGGCGAGCATCGCAGCATTTTTACTGGGAAAAGAGGGATTTCTCCTGGCTGTTTCAGCAGATGAAGGCGGGCTGTTTCCCCAGGAAAACCAGGGGGACCCGGAGGAACTGGAACAGCTTTTCGAACGGATTTTGGAACGGGGGCAGCAGAAAACAGAGAAAATGGAGCGGTATCTGATTGAGATGGAGCGGGAGATTGTCAGCGGCAGAATCAGCCGGGACCGGAACCGCAATATTTTTGAATGCAAACGGTCTCTTACCGTTTGGAAAAATGATTACGGACGGTTTTTAAATGTGGTTGAGGGAATCAACGGACTGGAGCAGAAAAAGAATGAGGGGCAGGGACAGGTGTTAACCGAGGAATCTGCCTGTTTTTTTCGTGTCTATGAAAATAAGCTGAAACGGCTGTCAGAGGAGACCCAGTTCCTTTATGAAGAACTGGTGCATATCAGAGAAGCCCTTGACGCGGCCCTGTCTTATGAACAGAACAGGATTATGAAAGTATTTACCACAGTGACCACAGTGTTTATGCCCCTGTCTCTGATTGCGGGATGGTATGGAATGAATTTTACAGGGATGCCGGAGCTTGGCTGGAAATACGGGTATGCCTTTGCCGGGGCTCTGAGCGTACTGGTAATCCTGGTTTGTATCTGGTTTTTTAAAAAGAAAAAACTCTTTTGAGGTCGGAGCGCTGCAGAAAATGATTGCGTATAACCCCCGGAAAGTATATACTGTTAAAAGGACTATGAATACAGGAGGATTTTAAAAAGATTATGGCAGCGATTGATCAGAGTAAAATCAGAAATTTTTGCATTATTGCACATATAGATCATGGAAAATCAACACTGGCAGATCGGATTATCGAAAAAACAGGGCTGTTAACCAGCCGGGAAATGCAGGCTCAGGTGCTTGATAATATGGAACTGGAACGGGAACGGGGCATTACCATTAAGGCTCAGACCGTCCGTATTGTATACCAGGCAAAAGACAAAGAGGAATATATTTTTAATTTAATTGACACGCCGGGCCATGTGGATTTTAATTACGAGGTGTCCAGAAGCCTGGCGGCCTGCGACGGCGCCATTCTTGTGGTGGATGCGGCCCAGGGAATTGAGGCCCAGACATTGGCCAATGTGTATCTTGCGCTGGATCATGATCTGGACGTGCTTCCGGTGATCAATAAAATTGATTTGCCCAGCGCCGATCCGGAGCGGGTCATCGAGGAAATTGAGGATGTGATCGGTTTGGAGGCCCAGGAGGCCCCCAGGATTTCCGCCAAGACCGGCCTGAATATTGAAGAGGTGTTAGAACAGATTGTAGAGAAAATTCCTGCGCCGGGAGGAAGCGCGGACAACCCCTTGCAGGCGTTGATTTTTGATTCTGTGTATGATTCCTATAAAGGCGTAATCGTATTCTGCCGGCTGAAAGAAGGCCGGGTAAAAGTCGGGACAACCATTCAGATGATGGCCACAGGCGCAACTGCAGATGTGGTGGAGGTAGGATATTTCGGCGCAGGGCAGTTTATCCCCTGCGATGAGTTAAGCGCAGGCATGGTGGGCTACATTACCGCCAGTCTGAAAAATGTCCGGGATACTCAGGTGGGAGATACCGTAACAGATGCAAACCGTCCCTGCAGCGAGCCTCTGCCGGGGTATAAGAAAGTCAATTCCATGGTGTACTGCGGCATGTACCCGGCAGACGGCGCAAAATATCCGGATCTGCGGGACGCATTGGAAAAGCTGCAGTTAAATGATGCAGCGCTGCAGTTTGAGCCGGAAACCTCCATTGCCCTGGGCTTTGGCTTCCGGTGCGGATTTTTGGGACTGCTGCATTTGGAAATCATTCAGGAACGGTTAGAGCGGGAATACAACCTGGATCTGGTTACCACAGCTCCCGGGGTTATCTATAAAGTCCATAAGACCAATGGAGAACTGATTGAACTGACCAATCCTTCCAATCTGCCAGATCCTGCAGAAATTGATTATATGGAAGAGCCGGTGGTCAGCGCCGAGATTATGGTAACCAGTGAATACATAGGGGCCATTATGGATTTGTGCCAGGAGCGGCGGGGAACTTATATCAGTATGGAGTATATGGAAGAAACCAGGGCGCTGCTGAAATATGAGCTGCCGCTGAATGAGATTATCTATGACTTCTTTGACGCGCTGAAATCACGTTCCAGAGGATATGCATCCTTTGACTATGAGATGAAGGGGTATGCCCGCTCCGAACTGGTGAAGCTGGATATTCTGATTAACAAAGAAGAAGTGGATGCGTTATCTTTTATTGTTCACAGCGGAACAGCCTACGAGCGCGGCCGGAAAATGTGCGAGAAGCTGAAAGAGGAGATTCCAAGGCATCTCTTTGAAATCCCAATCCAGGCGGCCATCGGCAGCAAGGTCATTGCCCGGGAAACTGTGAAAGCCATGCGCAAGGATGTGCTGGCAAAATGCTACGGCGGCGATATCAGCAGAAAACGGAAGCTGCTTGAGAAGCAGAAAGAGGGCAAGAAGCGGATGCGCCAGATTGGAAATGTGGAGATTCCCCAGAAAGCATTTATGAGCGTGCTGAAGCTGGATGACAAATAGAAGATATTCTCAGCGAATCGGAAGGGCCGGAGTTTGCCGGCCACCGGAAAAAGGAGTTATCAAGTTATTATGGAAAGGAATCATGAGAAACGGAAAGAGCTGGAATTGTACCTTCACATTCCGTTCTGCGTCCGGAAATGTAATTATTGTGATTTTCTGTCAATGCCTGCGGAAGAGGAAGTCCGCAGGCATTATGTGAATTGCCTGCTGGAAGAAATCATGCAGAGAGGAGAATCCTGCAGGGAATATCATGTGTCCACTGTATTTTTCGGCGGCGGCACGCCGTCTCTTCTGGCAGGGGTTCAGATTGCAGAACTGATGGAAGCCATAAGAAGTTCCTTTTGGGTGGATTCAGACGCAGAGATTACTATAGAATGCAACCCTGGAACTTTGGACAGGCAGAAGCTTCTGTTATATCAGAATGCCGGCATCAACCGTCTGAGCATTGGGCTGCAGTCAGCGTCTAACCGGGAGCTTCAGCTCTTAGGCCGTATCCATAACTGTGAGCAATTTTTGGAAAACTACGATCTGGCCCGCAAGATGGGATTTGAAAATATAAATGTAGATTTAATATCAGCGCTTCCCAGACAAAAAACAGAGGATTGGGAATATACATTAAAAAAAGTACTGGAACTGCGTCCGGAGCATATTTCTGCCTACAGCCTGATGGTGGAGGAAGGAACGCCCTTTTATGAAGCTTACGGGCAGGATGCGGAGTGCCGGGAGCAGGGCGGACATCCCCGGGAGCTGCCGGAAGAAGAGACAGAACAGGAAATGTATCTGCTGACCGGACAAATGCTTGCAGAAAAAGGATACCGCCGCTATGAGATTTCCAATTACGCCAGGCTGGGCAGAGAATGCCGCCATAATACGGGGTACTGGAGAGGCATTTCCTATCTGGGCCTGGGTCTTGGCAGTTCTTCTCTGATGGACGAGACAAGATTTTCCAATACCAGGAATATGGAGGAATACCTGAGACAATGCCCCGGTTTCAAAAGAGAAAATGTAACCGTACTGGGAAAAACCCAGCAAATGGAAGAATTTATGTTTCTGGGCCTTCGGATGACAGAAGGAATATCCAGAGAAGAATTCCAGAAGAAATTTCAGGTGGAACCAGAAGGAATTTACGGAACAGCGCTGCAGAAACTCTGCCGTGAAAACATGCTGAAACAAAAAGAAGGAAGAATTTATCTGACAGAACAAGGAATTCTCGTCAGCAATTACGTCCTCAGCCAGTTTCTCCTGTGAACTAAAATCAGGTTTAGTTGAAGTTGAAACTACAGTGAACAGTGAACTGTTAATGTTTCGATACACAGGAACTACCGGCGTGCCCTT
>NZ_JBQIOP010000084.1:0-7457 GCF_056822245.1 Petralouisia sp.
GAGTATTTGTGGGCATTCGCCTTGATCACATTTACTTTCGTCCTAAGATCAGCGCCGCTTGCTTTAAAATATCGTTCTCCATCTTAAGCTGCTGGTTTTCCCTGCGGAGTTTTAACAGTTCTTGCTGCTCTGGTGTACGGTTGTCCTTTTCGTGGAAAGAGCCGGAGTGTTCCGCCTGCTTTACCCATTTATCAAACAGGGAATGGGCGATATCGTATTCCCGGCAGATATCGCATCTACGTTTGCCAGAATGGTATAAATCCACTAGCTGCTGCTTAAATTCATCTGTGTACTTACGGGGTTTTCTTTTCTGTTTTGTTTCGGTCATATTGGATGCTCCTTTGTTTATTGGTTTTCTATTATATGACCTTAAAAAATCTGTCCAGTTTATTGTAACCTATCCAACACCTCCCCCAAAGCATCCTCCACCTCAATCTCCAAAACCTCTCCCGTTACATGCCTTGTTCACTTTAGAATATCACTGATGGCTTCACCTATATCCCCATTCAGGCATATGGACTGTTCCTCAATATCCTTCGGGCAGACAGCCTCCCCATAATTGATACAGGCATACACAGCCTTCGGATTCGCCGCCGTCATCTGCCAGAACGGATATTTAATGATAACCGGGGTATTTCCTCCCACCCCTAGCTCCAAAAACAAAATACGCGTCTCTTTATGCCGGCGAATAAAATCATCATACCGCCCTGATGCCGCATACCAGCCTTCGTCCTGCACAAAAGTACCGTCACAACGCAGGTTCATTGTCATAGGCGCACCGCAGACGGGACATTTCGGTATCAGCTCCGTCGAGATCTTCATATCCTTCTGCTCCGAGATCATCCTCCGTACCACATCCTCATTATCATACGTCTTCTGATGGCACGACTTCGAACACTGCCACAGCCCATAATCCCCCTGGGTATAAAACAGCCACTTCTTATCAAATCCCGCTTTCTGGAACTGGTGGTCTACATTCGTTGTCAGCACAAAATAGTCCTTGTCCTTAACCACCTCATGCAAGTTCGGATAGACCGGTTCCAGGGCATCCACATAGCGGTTATAATAAATATGCCTGCTCCACCATGCCCAGTATTCCTCCAGATCAGGGTACGGATAAAACCCTCCAGAATACATGTCCCAGATATGGTATTTCGCTATAAAATCCCCAAAATACTTTTCAAATCGCTCCCCGGAATAAGTAAGCCCCGCCGATGTCGATAAACCGGAACCTGCGCCTATCACAACAGCATCCGCCTCTTTTACCGCCTCTGCAAGCCTTCCTATCCCCTCAGAGTAATCTTCCGTAGATCTCTTTGTCCAAATCCTTGAAAACATTAAAAACCACCTTCTTTACACTTGTTTCCTGCGCCATAAATTCCTTAACCGTGCTTACCGCGATCTGCGCTGCCCTGTCATTCGGGAAGTGGAACTCCCCGGTAGAGATACAGCAGAACGCCACACTATCCAGGCCGTTTTCCGCCGCCAACTCCAGGCAGGAACGGTAACACCCTGCCAATAGTTCACAGTCTGTCTTTGTGGGAGTACCGCTGATAATCGGCCCCACCGTATGCAGGATATACCTACATGGAAGGTTATAGGCTTTCGTTATTTTAGCCTTCCCCGTTTCTTCCTCATGCCCCTGCATCCGCATCATTTCCGCACAATCCATGCGGAGCTGTATCCTGCTGAAAGAATGAATGCAGTTATCAATACATCTGTGGTTTGGCACATAACATCCCGTCATGCCGCTGTTTGCGGCATTCACAATCGCGTCACAGCGCAGTGTGGTGATATCCCCCTGCCAGAGGTAGATGCCTTCCGCCACCGGCCTTAAGCCGTCCAATTCCGTGATCCCTTTCACAGCCGTTTCCGCCTGCAGGTATTCATCCTGCACCTTGAGAAACTCCCTGCCAATCCGACCGGGAAGCCGGACATTCATCAAGCCCCGGAGAAGCTGCCTTTGCTCCTCCTCCCCTGCCGGAATCTCCACATCCCGGTACTGTACATTTTCCTGCAGCAGTTCCCGTATCAAAAACTTCCTCCGTTCACCCTGATCCATTCCTAACTCCTTTTCTCGATAACCTGCTTCGGGCAGATTTCCGCGCACCGTCCACAATGAAGACAGCGGTTCTGGTCAATCACCACAGGTTTACCCGATATGTCGATACACTTCTGCGGACAGACATAATAACACAATTTGCATCCGATACAGCCCTGGCCTGCAAAATATCCCGTCTGCTTTGCCTCTGTATCCCCGATTACAAAGCCGTCCCTGACCACATGGGATGGGGCGCTGATATCAAAATATTCCCCATTGGCCTCATACACTCAGAATACCTCCAATGCCGCGCACGTATCGTCCTGATAAATTTCCTTCATATATACATTTTTCTCAAAAATCTCATCAGGCCTCTCCGAACCGATATTTTTCACTTTCCCCCGCAGGGAGACAGATGCCTTACCTTTCGTTGCGGAAACCGCAATAAACTGCTGCTCCATGATCTGCCTGTAAAATTCCTTCCCTTTGGCCGTCAAAAAATATACGCCCCTATCATCCCAGAGCATCATATCAATCACGCGGGTCTGGGGATGGCCGTCCGCCCCTATGGTAGCCACTGTTGCGGAATGAAACTCCTCCACCAGTTTTTTCAGATACACTTTGCTTTCCATAATTCAATGCACCCCCTTCAATACCGGCGTAAGCCTTTTATAAACCACCATTGTAAAAATCCCAATCACCAGCCCTTTCAGTACATTGAATAGAAGGACGTTAAACAGTACCACGTCCAGCTTCGTCCTGATAAAAGGGATAAAAGCCCTAAAAGAAGCGATCACCTGGTCAAGCGGCATGAATACCTCGAACATGGGAAGCAGGATAAAATAATTTGCAGCCGCCGCAGCAATCCCCATAATAGAACTGCCCGCTATGCAGGAAACCCATGCCGTCTTCTTCGTTTCATGAAATCTATAGATAAAGCCCGCCGCCCACACATAAGAAGCCCCTATCAGGAAATTTGCCAGCTCCCCAACACCTCCCGTTGAAGTAGATAGCAGCTGCAACCCATTTTTTACAAGCCCAATCATGATGCCGGAAACCGGCCCAAAAGCAAACGCCCCTATAAGCGCCGGGAAATCCGACAGTTCCATCCGGGCAAATGCCGGGGACAGCGGGACAGGAAATTCCAAAAAAGCCAAAATATACGAAACTGCCGCAAGCATGGCAGTCATGGTAACTGCCCTTGCATGATAGCGATCCACTTTTATATCTGTTTTTCTCTTTAAAATGATTGTCTTATTCATAAATCTCCTATGAGATATGATCTGGATTAAGAGCCCTTTCAAAACAGCCCTTGTCATATCTTCTTCCATCCGGACTGTTGCGGGGAACCATCCGCCGGATGGCTCCCTGCATACCTTTACAGTAACCGTCGGTTACGGAATTCCACCGTATCAGCCGTTCGCCAGGTCGCAGACTATACTGCCGGTCAGGAATTTCACCCTGCCCCGAAGATATATCTTATCCCGCATTAAAATTCATACGGGGGATTGCCGGAAAAATCGGCAATCACACCATGGGGATCTTCAAGGTAGAATACTTTAAAAATCGGATTGTCCGCAGTCTGGTACTGCCCTTTGACAATCGGGTTATTCATGCAGCCTTCCTTGACGGCCATATTATTCTCAAACACGGCTTTGCCCGCCAAGCGAATCCACGCATACTCAGGGGAAGAAACAGACACCTCAACCTCCGGGTTTGCCTGCATATCCTTATATACATCCTTCGTATTGTTGGTGCAGAACCACAGCTTCCCGTCCTGCAGGGAGCAGAACATGAACGGGCGGCACTTTGCCTTGCCGTCACGGCCAACAGTCGCCAGATACTGAACCGGGTTTGCCTGTAAAAATTCCACTACTTTTTTCATTTTGAGATACCTCCATGCTTTATAATAATTTTATTTGGTAACAGTTGAACAACGCCTGGCCTATTTCCGAACCACGCTGATCCGCTCCTGGATATGGCTGCCTTTTATAATCTCATCCACCATGGCAATGGCATAATCCGCATAGCTGATGACGCTCTCGCCCTTTTCATTCAGCGTCAGTTCTTCTCCGCCAAGAATGTACTCGCCGCTGCGCTCACCTTCCGCCTGGAAATCCCCCGCAGGGCTTATGTAAGTCCACTTCACATCGTTTCTCTGCCGAAGTTCGGAAAGAGCCTTTGCCATTGCAGCCGCAAGCGGCTTGAACATATCCGGGAAATCCGGGCCATCGGCAACGCAGGCCGTATGCTCCGTATTCACATACAGGCTTCCTACACCGCCAACCACCAACAAACGGATATCTGTACCGGACAGCGCGTCACACAGAACTTTCAGGGATGAACTATGCAGCGGGAGTGTATCTTCCGTCCATGCGCCAAACGCATCAACCACCACATCAAAGCCTCTCAGGTCTTCCGCTGTGATATCCAGCACATCCCTGCTTATGGACTGGGATGCTACTGATCTATTTTCCCCCCCGTACAACTGCCGTAACGTCAAGCCCACGTTGTACCGCTTCCTTTGTAATCAACTGTCCTGCCTTCCCATTTGCACACACTACCGCAATCTTCATAATAAATACCTGCCTTTTGTAATTTATTTGTTGTAAATACATTTGTTACAACTAGACATTAACACAGGTTTATTGTAATATCAATAGTTACAACAAAATTTTTCAAAAAAAATTTTGAGGCTTTGAAAAAGTGCTCCAAAGCCCCAAATTCCAATTTCTTTCAACCAATTAATCCCTTTGTATCCCGCCTGATATCTTCCAGGGTGACGGAAGACAACTCGGTCTCCATAGCCTTTTGCACCCGCATCAGCTTATCATCCAAAACTGCATGGATATTCCTTCCCACTGGACAATCTGTATTTGGATTCTCGTGAAAGTGAAACAATTCTCCGTTTTCAACACATTCAACCGCATTGTAGATATCAAGAAAAGAAATCTCACTTAAAGGCTTAGGGATTGAAGCCCCGCCGGAACCCCTGGCCACCTCCACAAGCCCTGCCGCCTTTAATTGCCCCAGTATCTTACGGACAATCACCGGATTCACATTCGTGCTTCCTGCCAGAAAATCGCTTGTTACCTTATAATCATCTTTGAATACATCTATGCAGGCAAAAATATGGACTGCCAAAGTAAATCTGCTTGAAATCTGCATTGAATAACACCTCTCTTTCCTTCCTGATATTTTATCCCCTTTTTGTTGTAATGTCAATAATTACAATAAAATATAATTCCAGCAAAGAAATTTGTATGCATCTACCTTTAACAGTTGCTTTCACATCAAAAATGCGTAAGCTGTCACTCACAGAATTAAAACATAATTTTAAGGAGGCACCAAATGCTTAATATATCCGAAATCGTAAAGAAAACCGAAGAAATGTTTGACCTATTCAATCAGCACTTTTACAGCAATAAATTAACCCGCCCGGCCATTACCGTATCTCCGGACGGCGGGCGCGGCGCATACGGCTGGTGCAGTATCCATGAAATCTGGAACGCAGACAACGAACTTTACCGGGAAATCAACCTTTGCGACGAATATCTCGACCGCCCCATTACAGAAATAGCCGCCACGCTTCTCTATGAAATGAGCCATCTATATAATCTGCAGCATGATATCCAGGACGTAAGCAACAACGGCTATTACCACAATATGAAATTCAAAGCCACTGCCGAGGCCCACGGCCTGCATATTGAGAAACATCCCAAATATGGCTGGACGGTTACGACCCTGGCTCCGGAAGCCGAAGCATGGATCATATCCGCCCTGTGAGATACCGGCATCCATGCCAGTCGCCTGCAGACAACCGGAAGCTCCAAAGGCGGGCGCAAAAAATCCATCAACCGAAGCATCAAATATATTTGCCCCTGCTGCGGCACCATCATCCGGGCAACCCGCGAGGTCAATGTAACCTGCGAGACTGCGGAGAACCTTTTGAAAAGGCATGATACCCAAATAGAACCGGCCAGCCAATATCCTTACGGCTGGCCGGTTCTGGCATTTTTATATTTTTGAAAAAGAAAAATTTCTTTGAAAAAAGGCTTGCTTTCACACCAAAAATGTATAAGCTGTCACTCACAAGGCAAGAAGCCAATACAAAAAATCAAAATAAGAAAGGCGGACAACATTATGAAGACAGGAAGAATTACAGCAAAATTGAGGGACGCGGTTCCAGTATGCCTTATGGTAGAAAGCAAGGAAGTAAAACGGTACAAGAATATCGAACTGCCGGACAGCATCAAAGAGGTTGAACTTCTCGACTTCCATTTCAACGTACCTGCGGACGGCAAGATCACTTTTGAAATCCATTACGCATCCGGTGTACTTCCGGAGACATTCCCGGAGCCGAGGGCAAAAGTAACCCGCGCAGAAAAGGCAGCCGCCAAAGCGCAGAAGAAAGCCGTGCAGGAAGAAGCAGACGATACCCCGGCACCAGAAGAAACGGCACTGGCCATTATCCCGGAAGAACCTCCGATACTGAAAGCGGCAGAGCCGGAGGAAGCCACAGCGGAACCGGAAACCGCAGAGGATACGGCAGAGCAGGCAGCCGAAAAACCCGAACCGGCAGAGGAGGCCGAAGCCAATCAGGAAGCCAGCACCATGGAAATCAGCTACAATGTAACCGGCCCCCGCCGCAAAGAGCTGGCAACCGCAGTAGGCGACTTCATCGGAACGGCTCCGGTATATCAGAAAGCCCCCACATACGCTTTCGCAATCGACAGCTACATCATTGACCGTAACGGCAAACTCAGCGGCGAGAAGAACGAAGAATTGACAGAGGCACTTGCAGGACAGGGCTTCACCGCAGCATAAGAAAAAATACCAGCCCTGCTCCGGCGGGGTTTTTGGTGCATACAAATTTTCCAAGACAATTCCGTATATGAGAATTTCAGAAGTCGGCACAGATCATAGAAAAAAATGAAATCCAAGAAAGCCCGCAGAATAAGGCTTTTTCAAGACTTGCATAAAAATAGCCCTCCGAAACGGAAGGCTTATTTTGTATTAAAGTTTGTCCTTTTAGACATTAAATAATTATAAATCAATTTTCTATCTTCGTCAAATTATTTCTTCAAACATTTTATGGTGCAACACTTTAGATTTTTGAAAAATAACACTCATATTATATCCACATCTATAATAAATTAGCTTTAAGAATTTCAAACTGCTGAGCGTCTAATTTCGTTTTATCAAGAATATGTAAATGAATCTCAATATCAGTAGCATAAAAATTTCTTGGTGTTCTATTTAAATATGCTTTTAATGCTGCAAACTCTATCAATAAATATTCATTCTTCTTAGTAAACACCACTTTACAACTTTTTCAAAAATAAAAGAACGCACAAGGCGCTTTCTAATGTATAATAAGTTTGCGAACAAATCTACACGAAAGAGAGTGACCTTG
>NZ_JBQIOP010000085.1:0-7031 GCF_056822245.1 Petralouisia sp.
CATGGAATAAAAATATATATTCCATAGAATAAAATCAACGCAAAAAAATCCCAGACAAATAAGGCAGTCAATTTGACTCTGCCTTATTTGTCTGGGATTTTATTTAAATTAAACCAACCGCTATGCTAGCCTTCTCTTCTCTTCTCTTCTCTTCTCTAACAACATTATCGTTTTCTTCCTGTTCTTTGTCAATATTTTTATAAATCTGGTAACATTTTATTTAAATTTTGTCAATACTCTTTTGAAAAATTTCGATAATAATAAATCTTCGCATTCCTTCTGCTGATTTCCGGCAGGAAATTTTCTGGAATGCATATTTATCATGAGATAGGAATCCGCGCCACCGTTTCTTTCCTCCCACTATAACGTTTTGTATTTTAGCACACTTTATCCGGCTTGTAAAGAAATTTATTCTAAATTTCCTCACGAATATTTTATCTCAATTTCTCATATAGTAGTTCAAAGAGAAATTAAGGAGGAATCCTGTGAGTTCAAAAACAAAAATTGTTGTTCTGCATTTAAAAGAAGTAGTCTACACAGCGATTTTCGCAGTACTTGGAATTCTGTTGATTTTACTGCTGATCTTTATGTTCCTGCCGGATGACAAAGACAAAGCTGCGGAAGAAACCATGAAATATACGGCGGGGGTATATACTTCCTCCATACAACTAAATGACAATGCCATAGACGTGGAAGTCGTAGTAGATGAGAATCATATCAACTCTATTACCCTGGTAAATCTGGATGAAGCCACCGCTGCCATGTATCCGCTGATGCAGCCTGCTCTGGATAACCTGACTGAGCAGATTTATGAAAAACAGTCCATGGAAAATATTTCTTACGGGGACGACAACCAATATACCTCCATGGTTCTGTTAAATGCGATCCAGTCGGCTCTTGATAAAGCCGCTTACACCGGGGAATGAGAACTCCGGAAGAATACAACTGATACTTCCATACATAGGAACTGCCGGATTGCCCGATTCGTGTGTGAAAGGGCAATCCGGCAGCAGCCTCCGTATCCAAACATAAAACAATATTCAAAGCGGTTCTTTTTATGCCGTTACACAACCATAATAATTCCGCCATCACTGGCATACATACTGCTGATGCCGGCTGTGTCCACCACAATAATCCGCTTGAATTCTGCCATCTGCTTTATTTTATCCACTGCAGCCCTGGCTCTTTCCGGGCAGTTGCAATGGGAAATCGCAAGTATTTTTTCTTTGGGATTAACCGTTTTGGAAACCAGGTCTTTGATCATCTTATCCACTGCTTTCGTAATTCCTCTTGCCTGTCCCAACTGGTAAATGGTTCCTTCCGGGCTTCCCGCCATCACAGGCTTGATGTTCAGCGTATTGGCCACAAAAGCCTTAAGATTGCTTAACCTTCCGTTTTTCCTGAGGGTTTCTAAGGTTTCCAGAACAAAGGAAGTGTTCTTCTCCGCAATAAATGATTCCACCTTCTCAATTACCTCTTCAAAGGACAGCCCCGCTTCCTCACATTCCTGAATCTTCATTCCAACCAGAGTCTCTCCCACAGAAGCAGATTTGGAATCGAAAATATGAATTTTCTTATCGCCCTTTTCCTCTATATAAAGCTTCTTCCCCAATTCTGCGCTGTTGTAGGAACCGCTGAGCTGTGAAGAAAGGGTCACACCATAGACGTGATCTGCTCCGCAGTCAAAGGCTTCCACATACCGTTCCGGCGAAGGGCAGGTGGATTTGGGACAGTTGGGGCTTGCCGCCACACGTTTTAAAAATTCTGCCTGATCAAAGGTTTCATCATCCACAATGTGGTAATCATCCACAAAAATTTCCAACGGCACGCTTTCAAAATGCCCGTCCTGTTTCAACTCTTCGGTCAGTTCCCCGCAGCTGTCTATTACGATTTTATAGCTCATGTTCTTCCTCCTGATATAGTATTGCTTCTCATTTTATTCGATATTCAAAATAATTGTACATAGTTTTTAATACCACTTAATACTAACATAAATATTTTCCTTTGAAAAGCCCCATTTACAGAATTTTGCTGAAAAACGCGGCCAGACACCGTAGGCGAAAACGCGGCCAAGCACCGTAAGCGAAAAACACGGCCAAGCACTGTAAGCAAACAACACGCCAAATACCGTAAGCGAAAAACAGCCGCTTCTGCATCATCCATGCAAAAGCGGCCCTGCTGCAATCCGTCAGTTAAAACAAAAACTGATCTCTTTCCACATATTATCCTCAATATAATTGACTTCTGTGATCCCATCGCAATAATCTGCAATGTATCCTTCTTCAATAAAATACCGAAACGCCTGCTTTTTCAGAATTTCATCGGAAAACCGCAGCGTCACCACCTGTCCCTGCATCCAGGCGTCTGTCAGCAGCGCGCCCATCCATTCCGGATTCCATTCCTCAATATAGGTTCCCTCTTTGATATAATAATTATTCATCACCGCCGTACATTCCGGCAGTTCAATTTCTGCATCCGGCACATGGCCCATCATCATTTCTGCAGTTGTCATGGCCATATAATTATAATCAATAAAAGAAGTCTCCAGTCCCTCTTTATTCCGGTAACCGTTATTTCCCCAGGTGGCATCCATATAATAATATTCTCCGTCCAGGCAAATCAGGTTCCAGGCATGGGCGTCTCCCAGGGCAGTGCCGCTGACAATCACGCTCTGAATCCCAAGCTGTCCAAGAAGATACTGAACCGCACAGGCATAGCCCTGACACACCGTCTGCTGCTTGATAAACACACTGATAATATTCTGGCTGTCTGTGGCGTCCGGAACATACTCCGTATTCAGCGCTAAAAGCTCATAGACATACTTTGCTTTCTCATAATCCGTATCATTGATGGAAATTCCATTCATCCACAAGTCCACAGTCTCATCGATCTGAGCCTGGGTAATCTTCCGCTCCTCTTCTGACATGGTATATTTAGGGGCAAACTCCAGACTTACCAGTTCCTCCCCTTTGGTGTACCTGGTAAATACATATCCTTCCACCCAGAACAGGCCGCCGTAATCCCCGCAGACTGCCGTATAAGCTTTACGCATCAAATCCAAATCCGTTGTGGACAGCCTGATTTTCTCTTCATGATTTAAAATTGCAGTCAGCATCTCATCATATATCACCTGTCCCTGCTGATCCAGATGTTCATAGGCATACTTGCCCACCGAAATCTGTTCCCGCTGGGGCTTTTCCAACTGCCAGGTATCCGCTGCGGGAGCTTCTGCTTTCTGCTGATTCTGACTGTCTTTCACACTCTCAGACTCTATGTTCTCCGGCTCTTCCTGCAGCAAATCCTGCAAATCATAAGGGGAGCATGCACTTGCGGATGCGCCAAGCAGCGCCATCAGACACAGTACTGCCGCCCTGCTTCTGATCCATTTCATTTCCAGTTTCCTTCCATATTCTTAATTTCTTAGTCCAAATCTGAAAAATAAGCCGTCATCAGCTTCGTCAGTCCGTCCATATCTGCCCTTCCCATGGTTTCCACTGCGGAATGCATCGCCAGAACCGGCACTCCCACATCCACGGTCCGAACCGGAAGAATACTGGAAGCAATGGAGCCAAGGGTTCCGCCTCCCGCAAGATCTGACCGGTTCACAAATTTCTGATACGGAATCTTATATTTTCTGCAGATCTGCTCCACCGCTGCAACTGCTTCGCAGTCTGTGGCATAGGACTGGGAACCGGCCTCCTTGATGCAAAGCCCCCGGCCAAGGGCCGGTTTGTTGGTCAGATCCATTTTTCCCATTTGATTGGGGTGGAGCCCATGAGCCACGTCCACCGACAGGAAAAAAGCATTGTAAAGGCTTTGCCGGGTCTGTTCTTCTGTTTTACGCATACTGTCATTAATTTTTTCCAGAAGGGTGAGAAGCAGCAGAGAACCGGCCCCCTGTTTGGTCTGGCTGCCCACTTCCTCATGATCAAAAAATGCAGCCACATTTAATCCGGTTTCCCTCCTGCTGCGGATCAGCCCTGTCAAAAGCGCCTGGACAGAGGTCAGATTATCCAGTCTGGGGGAAAGAATCAATTCCTCCTGCACCCCTGCATATTGGGGCTTTTCAGCGCAGTACACCCACAATTCAAAATCCAGAATCTGCTCCGGCTCCACCTGAAGCTCCTTTGCAAGAAACTCCATCAGCAGCTTCTGTTCTTTCACCGTTTCATCCAAAAGTCCCAGAATCGGAAGCATATCTGTCTGTTTATTCAGCTCCACTCCTTTATTGACTTCCCGGTTCATGTGAATGGCAAGATTCGGAATCACAAGCAGCGGCCGTTCCGGCGAAAAATAATGCATCTTTGGATGCATCACGTCCTCGCTCTGCACCGCGATCCGGCCAGAGATGCTCAAGGGTCTGTCTAACCATGTATTTAAAATCGCCCCGCCGTACACTTCCACATTCACCTGTCCATATCCCCCGGCAGAAATATCGGGATTCGGTTTTATCCGCAGACAGGGAAAATCTGTATGGGCCGCTCCGATTCGGATGCCATTGCGGAATTCCGCCCGCGTGCCTATGGTAAATGCAAACAATGTGGTATCATGATGTTTCACATAATATCTTCCATTTTCCGTCAGTCCCCAGCCTGTGCCAAAATCCAGTTCTTCAAATCCTGCTTCCGCTAACTGGCGCGCCGCCTCCTGCACCACCATCACGGCGCTGGTTCCTTTTTCCACTAAATGAAATAACTTCTCTTCCATTCCTTTACCTCCGAAACTGCCGTGCATTCTGCACATTCTTTCGATATTATACTATATCTGAATATTTTTTTCCACTGTATCCAGAATGGAAATGAGAAAATTTACAACCCTTCCGTTTTGGACTGCAGCGTTAATTTTTTAACCGCTCTAATACTGCAGCGAACATTTTATATTGGGATACAGACGGAACTGCCAGATTGCCCTTTGACACACAAACTGGGCAGCGTTCCGGCGAACTAACTGCTAACTTCGACTAAGGAAGTCAGGAAAGCCTTCCTTCCTAAGTCTCCGTAAACAGTGGATTTCACCTTCACGCAATACACCCATAAACTGTTTGTTTCGCCAAAGGGCAATCCGGCAGTCCCTGTGTATCGAAATATAGATTGTTCGCTCTGAACCGCTCCCAACAAAAAAACTGCCGCATAAAGGAGAAATCATAACCATTTCATCCTTCCTGCGGCAGTCCTGAATCATCTGCTGTTTACCGGCAGCCTTAAAAATTATTCTATTGCCAACCCGCCGTTAAACACATACTTGTCCAGCCGTTCAAAGGCTTCTTTGACCCGGCTCAGCGGAAGGGCCAGATTCATGCGCACTGAACATGGCCCATGGAACATTCTGCCGTCCTGCCAGGCCACGCCCACATCCCAGGCCGCCTGCTCCAGTTCATCAATGGTCTTATTATGGGCTTCGCACCATTTGCTGCAGTCCATAAAAAGCATATAGGTTCCTTCCGGACGGAACACTTCCACCCCTTTGAAATGCTCCTGGATGTAATCGCAGGCATAGTTGACGTTTCCGGTAATGACCTGGCGAAGCTCGTCCACCCATTCGTACCCTTCCGGACGGTAAGCCCCCAGAAGCGCATGCATGGAAAGCACGTTCATATCATTGTAATGGGGCTTGCTGCCTTTTGCCACGGTGCGGTCCCTGAGGTACTTGTTATATATAATATGATAGCTTCCCACCAGGCCGGCCAGGTTAAAGGTCTTGCTTGGAGCATACACCGCCACGGTGCGGTTTCTGGCATCCTCGCTGACCATCTGCGTGGGGATGTGCTTATGCCCTTCCAGAATAATGTCAGACCAGATTTCATCGGAAATCACAAGACATTCATTGTTTTTATAGATCTCCATTGCTTTTTCCAGCTCCCACCGCTCCCAGACACGACCGCAGGGATTGTGGGGACTGCAGAAAATTGCCACATGGATATTTTCTTCCTGAATCTTCTTTTCCATATCTTCAAAGTCCATCCGCCAGACGCCCTTTTCGTCCTTCACCAACGGACTGTGAACAATTTTAAACCCGTTATTGTTGAGACTGGAAGTAAATCCAATGTAAGTGGGGCTGTGAAGAAGCACAGCATCTCCCGGAGCGGCAAAGGCCGTCAAAGCAGACATCACGCCGCCCAGCACTCCGTTCTCATACCCGATGCACTCTTTGGTCAGGCCGGTTACTCCATTTTGGGTTTCCTGCCATTTGATAATTGCATGATAATATTCGTCCGTGGGCAGAAAATACCCGTAAGCCGGATGCTTTGCCCGCTCAATAATTGCCTCGGGAATGGTTGGAACCGTGGGAAAATTCATATCCGCCACCCACATGGGAATTGCGTCAAAGCCTTCCTTCGGCGCGCTGGGCGTAAAACCCGGCATTCCCCCTAAGCCGTCCACTGCTATCGCGTCTTTGCCCCGGCGATCCATAATGGATGTAAAATCGTATTTCATAAACTACACATCTCCTTATCTGACAGCGATTACCTCAATTTCCACCAGCGCATCTTTGGGAAGAGCTGCCGCCTGGACTGCAGATCTTGCCGGGCAGCCCTCTGTAAAAAAGCGGGCATACACCTCATTCATGGCCGCAAAATCTTTGATATCTTTTAAAAATACCGTGGACTTCACCACATTTGCCAGAGTAAGCCCTGCTTCTGCAAGCACTGACTGTACATTTTTCAAAGACTGTTCTGCCTGGGCGGAAATGTCTGTTCCGGCAAAATCTCCAGTTGCCGGATCAATCGGAAGCTGCCCGGATACAAACACCATTCCGTTTGCCTCTATTCCCTGTGAATACGGTCCGATTGCCGCCGGCGCATTTTGAGTGGAAATTACAGTTTTTCCCATAATAGTTTCTCCTTTTCCATACATGTTTATCAGATTAATTATGTTTCTATGGCTATATTATAATATTTTTATCAAGTTGTAAATATTTTTATCAAAAAAAGATAGTGTAACTTTACTTTCGGGTTTGATTGGTCAGAGTTTACCACAAATGTTTTTCTCAAATAGAAATGACTTCTTGTTTTTTTTAGCTGTACTATAGTT
>NZ_JBQIOP010000086.1:0-6573 GCF_056822245.1 Petralouisia sp.
TATTAGAATTAATTTTCCAGAACAATACCGGATGTCCTTTACCCCCTGGATGGGTGTAAAGCTATCCGGTATTGCTTTTTCTTAAGTTAATGACATTGCGATATATCAAGGTTTAAAGGCTTATGAAAGGATAAATCCAAGATGATAAAAATATTATTTGTTTGCCACGGCAACATCTGCCGCTCCCCAATGGCAGAATTCGTCATGAAAGACATGGTAGAACAGCAAGGCATCGCCGGCGGCTTCTACATCGCCAGCGCCGCCACCAGTACAGAAGAAATCGGCAACCCGGTTCACCATGGAACCAAAGCCCGATTAGCCAGGGAGGGAATTTCCGTTGCCGGAAAATATGCCGTCCGCATGGAGCGGAGCGACTATCAGAAATACGATTACATCATAGGTATGGATCGTTGGAATTACAAAAACATGCTGAAGATTGCAGGCTCGGACAAAGACCACAAACTCAGCCTGCTTTTGGATTACACCGATCATCCCAGGGACGTGGCCGATCCCTGGTATACCGGAGATTTTGAACAAACCTATGAAGATGTGACTGCAGGCTGCAGGGGCCTTCTGGACGAAATACGTTCCAAACACAGAGTTTAGAGCTTGTTTGAAAAAGCATTCCCGCCATCTGCATCCCCCACTTAGCGCGATATTTGCGTCAAATTCAGGTTACATAGCCCGCTATGCGCCTTTCATTTGGAACAAATCCCCCACTAAGTGGAGCATACATCTGTCAGAAAGCATTTTGCAAACACGCTCTAAAATTGTCTGGCGTAAGAGGCGGCTTCCTCAATATAATAAGCGGCATTCCGCCTGATATGCGCTATCTCATCATCGGTGACTGACCGCATGATTTTCCCGGGGCTTCCCACCACAAGGGAGTTGTCCGGAATGATTGTGTTCTGGGTAATCAGCGTCCCCGCGCCGATGATGCAGTTTTCTCCAATGACGGCATGATTCATGATAATAGCGCCCATGCCGATTAAAACATTGTCTTTGACGGTGCATCCGTGAACAATTGCGCCGTGTCCAATGGTAACCCGGCTTCCGATATGGAGATCTGCCCCGTCATCTACATGGAGTACGGCGTTATCCTGAATATTCGTGTCATTTCCGATCACTGCAGACCCGGCTTCCGCCCGGACGACGGAGTGGAACCAAATGCTGGAATTGTCTCCGATGGCAACATCGCCCCGCACAATAGCCCCCTCTGCAAGATAAACATTTTTTCCCAATACGGGAGTCTTGATTGTGTGCATACTATTTTCCTTTCTTTGAATGTTTCAGGCGGCAGAATCAATGATTTTTCTGCAGCAGACGGAATCCGACTGACCGCCTGCTAACAGTATATAGTATATCCCTAAAAAAGTAAATTCCGTGAACCGAAAGAAAAGTTATTACAATGTTCAGATGAAGGGCGAAAAAAGCCTTGGAAAGACGTCTGAAAGGTGAATAAAATGAATGAAATACAGTTGGAACAGTGTATAAAAGAATATGGAAAAGATATTTATGCATTTTGCAGCCAGCTTACCCGCAATCCTCAGGAAACAGAAGATCTGTATCAGGATACTTTTTTAAAAGCAGTGGAACTGGGAGCGCGCATAGATTTTGAGCAAAATCCCAGAAGCTATCTTGTTTCCATAGCGCTGCGGATCTGGAAAAACCGCAGGCGGAAATATGCCTGGAGAAAACGGATTGCAGGGACGGAACAGCTGACGGAAGAGACAGCGGAGCATAAAGGCCCGGGGCAGGAATTTTCCCCGGAGGATGCAGTGCTCAAACAGGAACTGCGGACACAGGTGCAGGAAGCAGTGGCCGGACTGGAGGATAAATACCGGGTGCCGGTGTACCTTTATTATACGCTGCAGCTTTCCGTGGAACAGATTGCAAAAATCATGAATCTTCCTCAGGGAACCGTAAAAAGCCGGCTATACAAAGCAAGAAAATTGTTGAAGCAGAAATTGGAGGGTGTATTAGATGAAGCATGATGCAAAGCTGGAACAATTGTTGCAACAAGCCCTTTCCCCGGAACAAGAACCGGATGCTTGGTTGAACCAGAAAATTTTAAGAAAAGCAAAGGAGACAGAGACAATGAACCATAGAACATTTCGAAAAAATATACCGGCAGCCGTATTAACCATCGCAGCCGTTCTCGCAGCAGGCTCCATCACCGCAGTGGCGGCCTGGAAATATCTCACACTGGATCAGGTGGCAGAAGAAGCAGGGGATCAGGGACTTGCCGCAGCATTTCAAAGTAAAGACGCCGTTTCCATCAACGAAACCCAGGAATACGGAGATTACAAAATCACATTGCTGGGAGTGGTGTCAGGGGAAAACCTGAGCCAGTATGTGGCCTCCGATCAGGCAGAAACAATCCGAAACGACCGCACTTATGTGGTGACAGCAATCGAAAATGCCGACGGCTCTCCCCGGCCCCAGGTCAGTGAAGAATCCTATGGGAATGATCCGTTTTTTGTGTCGCCCTTGATCAAAGGCCAGAATCCGGTTTGGTTTAACAGCGTCACAATGAGCGGCGGCTATTCTGAATTTGTTCAGGATGGCATTCAGTATCGGATTGCAGAGACAGATAATGTGGAAATGTTTGCAGACCGCACCTTGTATCTGGCAGTGAATGACGGAACATTTTTTGCGCCGGATGCCTATTGTTTTGATGAAGCTACAGGCGAAATCACAAGAAACGAAGGGTACGAAGGGGTAAACGCCCTGTTTTTACTGCCTTTGGATAAGGGAAAAGCAGATAAGGAAAAAGCAGAAGCATATCTGAAACAGTTGGAAGAAGAACTGCACGGCCCGGCAGAGGATGAATCAGAGGATCAGGCAGAGAATGAATCAGAGGATCAGACGGAAAATGAATCGGAGGACAGAACAGGGGACGGATCAGAAGATAATACAGAAGAGACGAACAGGCTGGAGGAATATGAGGTGAAATGGGAGTAAAAGGCCTGAAAGCAGATCTGCAAAAGAACGGATCGGACTCCTGACATCATATACTGGCAAATCACAGGCGTTTTTAAAGAAGGAATCTCATGGCGGGATTCCTTCTTGCCATTCTTCCGGGAAAAGAATATAATGGGAAAGCAAACTTTTTGGATACGGACCAATATACAGGAGCGCAAAACAGTATTTAAGAGGTAACCAATATATGGAAAAAACAGAAATAAATCAGGCGGCGGAAATCGAAAAAAGCATCCGCAAAAAGTTTCACAAAGAATTGTTTTCCCCCTTTGCAAAGGCAGTGCGGGATTATGAATTGATTCGGGAGGGGGATCGCATTGCAGTCTGCATTTCCGGCGGAAAAGACTCCATGCTGATGGCAAAGCTATTTCAGGAATTGCAAAAGCACAGAAAAGTATCCTTTGAAGTGGAATTTCTGGTGATGGACCCGGGGTATCTTTTGGCAAACCGAACTATGATAGAAAACAATGCGGCCAGGATGAATCTGCCCGTCACCGTGTTTGAAACGGATATTTTTGATGCGGTGTATGAAATAGAAAAATCTCCCTGTTACCTTTGCGCCCGGATGCGGCGGGGGCATCTCTACCATCAGGCAAAGGAGCTTGGATGCAATAAAATTGCTCTGGGGCACCATTACGATGACGTGATAGAAACAATTCTGATGGGAATGCTTTACGGCGGACAGATCCAGACCATGATGCCGAAGCTTCACAGTACGAATTTTCCTGGAATGGAGCTGATTCGGCCGATGTACTATATCAGAGAAGCGGATATCAAACGCTGGCGGGATTACAACGGCCTGCAGTTTCTCCAATGCGCCTGCCGGTTTACAGAACACTGCGCCATGGCAGACCCGGAGGGCAGAAGTGAATCCAAACGGCTGGAAATAAAAAATATGATTGCAGAGATGAAAAAAATCAATCCTTTTGTGGAAGGAAATATTTTTAAAAGTGTGGAAAATGTAAATCTGAGCACGGTAATAGCCTATAAAAAAGAAGGGATCAAACATCATTTTCTGGAAAGCTATGACAATGAGCCGGAGGGATGCTGACAATTTTATACAATGATCAGAGCAGCCGCAGCCGGTATGCGCCGACAGCCTATTGACTTACCAGGAAAAGTGAGATATAGTATATGCCATAATAACCTAGTAAACACGTAGGAAAAGGAGAGAACTATGAGTAAAAAAACATTCAGAGACAGAAATTTAAAATTCGAAACGCTGCAGCTGCACGTTGGCCAGGAGCAGCCGGACCCGGCCACAGACGCAAGGGCAGTGCCCATTTATGCCACTTCTTCTTATGTGTTTCACAATTCTGACCATGCGGCGGCGCGGTTCAGCCTGCAGGATGCAGGGAATATTTACGGCAGGCTTACCAATCCCACTCAGGAAATTTTTGAACAGAGGATTGCGGCATTAGAGGGCGGGGCAGCGGCGCTGGCAGTGGCCTCCGGGGCAGCGGCGGTTACTTATACCATTCAGAATCTTGCCAGAAGCGGAGAGCATATTGTGGCCGCAAATAATATTTACGGCGGTTCCTACAATTTGCTGCAGCACACGTTGCCGGAGTATGGAATTACTGCGACTTTCGCAGATCCGTCGGATGTGAACAGCTTTGCGCAGGCAATTCAGGAAAACACCCGGGCCATTTACATAGAAACTCTTGGAAATCCTCATTCCGATGTGAGCGATATTGAAGCGATTGCCAGAGTTGCCCATGACCATAAGATTCCGTTGGTGGTAGACAGCACCTTTGCAACCCCATATCTGGTACGCCCCATAGAATACGGCGCAGATATTGTGGTGCATTCCGCCACGAAATTTATCGGAGGCCACGGAACTGCCCTTGGCGGAGTCATTATAGACAGCGGCAGATTCGATTGGGAGGCGTCCGGCAAATTTCCTTCCCTGACAGAGCCTAATGCAAGCTACCATGGGGTAAGCTTTACCAAAGCGGCAGGGCCGGCGGCATTTGTCACCAAAATCCGGGCCGTCCTTCTGCGGGATACCGGCGCAGCCCTTTCCCCATTCCATGCATTTCTGTTTCTTCAGGGTTTGGAAACATTGTCCCTGCGGGTAGAGCGTCATGTGGCAAACGCCCTGAAAACAGTGGAATACCTCAACAGCCATCCTCAGGTGGAAAAAGTGCATCACCCTTCCGTTGCTGAAGATCCGAAACAGCAGGAGTTATACCGGAAATATTTTCCAAAAGGCGGCGGTTCTATTTTTACCTTTGAAATCAAGGGGGATGACCGGACGGCCAAAGATTTTATTGATCATCTGGAAATTTTCTCTCTGTTGGCCAATGTGGCGGATGTGAAATCCCTTGCCATTCATCCGGCTTCCACTACCCATTCCCAGCTGAATGAGCAGGAAGCGAAAGAACAGGGGATTTTGAAAAATACCATTCGGCTGTCCATCGGGACAGAGCATATTGACGATATTATTGAGGATTTGGAAGAAGCCTTCCGGGCGGTGCGGTAGCTGATGGATGGAAAATAAAAGCAGCTGAACGGGGCTGTTTTGCGAAAGCCCCGTTTTGCAGCAGCGCCTTACAGTTCCCTGCGGTGCTGTATATGTATGCCGATATTACTCCGGCGGTTAAATGTCGACGAATTTTACGCAGAATAAATTTTCATCTGCAAGGCGGAAGAATGAGTTGTAGCGAGTGCTACAACGATTGATGAGGGTCTGCCCCGCTTTATCGGGCACAACGCGGCAGATGGAAATTTAAGCAAGTAAAAACGTCGGTATTTAACCGCCGGAGTAATATGTCCGATACCCAGAAAAATCACGGCAATGGTCAGCCACGCCACTTTGCCGTATATGCTGAGCAGAAAGAAAGCGATCACAGGCAATGATGCCCCAGCAAGAGGAATCCCCGCAAAACTGCTGTAAAAATCAGACAGCTTCCGTTCACTCCGAAAATAGCGTATCCACCACAATTCATACATTCCCATAAATGCAAAGGCCGCAATCAGCCACCAGCACCAGTCTGACCATTCATGGAAATTAAAATCCTGAAAAATCAGCGCGCAGGTTGTCGTCAACACTTCGCCGGTTCTTTCCAAAATCAACAGAAATTTATTTTCGTTTTTTGCAGTATAGTCCTGAGGCTGTCTGCCTGCCCAAAGAAAAAATTTCTGAAAATAAATACTTTATGATGAAATCTTTTCAGAAGCAGTTAATTTGTGGTAAAATAGACGAAAAAGTATTTGTGAGGATAAAGTAATGCTTACACTTGAAACTGCCGGCCGTCTGTACCGTTCCTTTGGATTTGTCGAAACGGGAGATATGGACGGCGGGGAATTGATTGCCGTTTTGAGACTGTAAAGATCGGGAAAGGCAGAACAGGATATGGGGTTAAAAGAAGTTCGTATTAAAAATTATAAATCCATCCGTGATTATAGACTCATATTAAAACAGATGAATTTATTACTGGGTGAAAATGGAAGCGGTAAAACTAATATTTTATCTGCGATTATATATTTTTACACCAGTTTACAACTATTATAAATAGTGCTCCTTTTGCTGAACAAGGTATTTCAAGGCCCTCATAAGGGCAGATGATTTTATTATACTTTCGCTCT
>NZ_JBQIOP010000087.1:0-6472 GCF_056822245.1 Petralouisia sp.
CCCCGGTGCTGTAAGTATTTTTGCAGACACCATGTATAGGTGTCGCTGTCGTCGATCAGCAGTATCTTTTTCATGTGTCCTCACCCCCAATATTGATTTACTATAAGCATAAACTACAAATGTTACACAAATGTCCGAGGTGCCTTTGATTTCGACAGAAAAACAGGCTGAATTGTTACAAAGCTCGGACATTTCAAAATATTTTGTCAAGGGATAGCAAAAAATCAGTGGCGCGGCTAATGAACCGCTCCACTGATTTTCCCAAACGTCCAATTTAACGCTTTTTTAGTTCGGCAATAGCACCATAATGTAAAATATCAAATTCATTAGGCGCAATATGTTCAAGGAGTGTTCTATGTTCTTGTTCCCACATAGAAATTTCTTTTTCGGTAAGCGAAGCACCAATTCCACGACACGCTTTCATTCTTCCATTCCAGCTTTCATGGGTGAATGGTATTCTTACAGTAAATTCTTCGTGATGTACAAGTTCAAAGTTTTCTTTATAGCAATCGGGTATGTCTATTTGATGTATCGTTTCTCCTGCACCACTCCAGTTAGGACTATATTTTAACACAAGTTTTTCACTTGCTCCCGCAATTTTATCCTCAAATGGAAGCCATGCCATATATAAAACAAGAATCTTTCCCTCTTTTTTAAGCATACGATAAAACTTAGGCATAACAATTTTATGGTTAAAATACCAAAAACATTGACAGGCTGTGATTACATCAAAAGAATTATCTGAAAAACTTATATCTTCTGTTGGCACAACGTAATAATCTATATCCATATCTTTTGAAAGGATTTTGGCTTGTTCAATTTGATTTCCTGAAATATCGGTAGCCCTCCACTTCGCCCCATACTGGTACATATTTCTGGGAAGCACCCCTGTCCCTGTTCCAACATCAAGGATAGATTGTCCGTCTATACATAATTTGCGGTCAACAATTTTTTGATAAAATTCTTTTGGATAAATATCACGGAACTTTGCATAATCTAAAGAGGTTTTCCCCCAATCAAAAGGTTTTCCGTTATCTATATCTCTATCAGTTATCTTCATACTATGCCTCCATCAATTTCTTTTGCCCGACAAACCGGAATTTTACTTTTTTCTTTTCTCTATCATAACCGATGACACAATCGCATATACAATCGCTCCAACTATATTTCCCATAGCATTAACCTCCGTAAATCCCGATTTATAGTATTCGTTCCTATTTCTCAAAAACTACAAAAGCACATTCGTAAGGATGGGCGCAATACACACTTTCTTGCTTATCAGTTCTGTTAATTTTCTTTTATCGTTAGCCATAGATAATTCCTCCAAATTTTATACGCTTATTCCATCGCCCGCATTTGTTCAATCAGAGATTGTTTTTTCTGTCTGCGGACTGTCCATACAGACAAAATCAGCTCCATTCCGAACAATACCAGAATGAACAGACCCATTTCCAAAACCGGGAATTTGTAAGGCACTACTTTTCCGGCAAAAGCTCCTACACTAAATTTGCTGCAAGCAAAGATGGAAGCCGGAAGCCCAACGATCAGCGTCGCCAATGTTGCAAAGAATGCATAGCACAGCCCCTCGCAGATATTCATTTTACATAGCTGCTTTTGGGTCAGTCCGATGGAACGCAAAACACTGTTTTCCTGTTTTCTGGACATTTGATTAGAGAGGGTCGTGTTAATTAGGTTGATAACGCCAAAGAGGAATACCAGCCATGAAAGTACCTCCATACTGCCAAATACAAAAGAATTTATATTTTTTTCATACTCAATTACAGTGTTAATATCATCTAATGCAATATCCGTATGAGCGGATATAATATTTTTTAATTCATCCCTCACATGATCCGCTTTTTGGGGATCACTTACAATGCTCCATGAATAATCGAAAGAGGTGATTTCCGGGTGCAGTTCATGGAACAATGCTTCCGGTGCAAATTCCAATACACCGTCAAAGTGATGTGTTCCATGTCCATTATCCAGATTATTGTTAAACACCCCGGATATAGTAACCGGAATGGTTGATTTCCCGGAGATAAGTTCAGCTGTTTCTCCGACACCTATATGTTCACGGTTACTTGTTGCCGAATCAATTAGGATGCTGTGTGTATCCGTCGGCATAGTGCCCTCTATCAATGAAGCTTCAACCTTAGAATAATTTTGATCAGTCAGTATATCACACATACCACCATATTCAATTCCGTTGACGTTATAATTTATATGAAGGCTTTGCCTTTTTGCAATCACATCGGTTACACCGTCAATAGACAAAATTTCCTGTTTGAGTTCCTCATTCAGTGGATTTCCTGCTGCCATGACTTCTTGTTCTGACAACTTTGAATCCAGATAAACCTTATAGTCACCATCCGGGAACTCTTGTCTTGCAAGCGCCTCTGGGGAGCGCAGCAAAACAATGGAGGATACCACAAGCAGGATAATTCCACCCAAACTCAATGAGGCTACAATAGCAACGGTCTTTTTGCGGTCACGCTTAAAATTCGCAATTCCCATTGAAACAGGATTGAGCTTGATATTCTTTTTCCGGCTGCGGATGTCTTTTTGCGCCGGGGTAAAACGGACGGCTTCAATGGGGGAAATCCCTGCCGCTATTTTCACCGGCTTACGGATGGAAACAGATACCATGATCCAACTGCTTATGAGTGTCAAAATAATCGTTGCCACATAGGAAACAGCATTAAATCCCTTGGAAAACAGGAGAAAACCGCCGCATACGCCCAGCACTGTACCAATCAGAATCCCGATACTGCCGAGTTTGTGTCCCTCCCGCTTTACAATCCGCTTGATTTGCTTTGGCGTCGCGCCAATCGTCCGAAGCTGCCCGTAGCTCTGGATTTTGTCATTGATGGAGATACGGAAGATACTCTGGATCACAATATAGCCGCCGATCAGAACAATAGCAATCACACCAACAATCGGTAAAAAATCAAAGGATTTAGAAGCATAAGCAAAATATTTGCTGTTCATTTTGGGCATAGAAAGCTGATATTCCTCCGCAACCTCCCTGCAATAAGAGCTCATCAGTTCTTCGTCCAACTGAACGCTGTTTTTGAAATGGACATAGGCGCGATACCCAGCCGGATCAAACCCTTTCCATTCTGTCAGGGCAGCGTTGGAAAGAATGATAGCGCAGGTATTCGCTTCTTTTTCATTTACGCTGTCCATAATGCCGGTAACGACATAATCGCCATGAAAACTCTCTGTATCTAAGGTCACAGTGTCCCCGATCTTGGCATTGTGTCCATAGGTGGAAAGAAAGTATTCGCTTACGACAACTTCATTTGCCTTTTGGGGCAGATTCCCCTCCAATAGCTTCATTTGGTCGCGCCCAATCTCCATCATTTCTGCGTCATTATATACATAAGAGGCATGATAGCCCTGTTCTGAAAGTTCCTCACCCAGCAGATAGTAGCCGCCTACGCGCTCAAACTCCGGCACTCCTTTCAGGGTTTCAATGTCGTTTTCCTCTACACCCAGCCAAACCGCCTCATAAGTATCGACAACCTGATTGCGCTGCATTTGTGTCAGGGAAGTAGACACAATTCCCGTAAAGCAGATCAGAAACGCCGCCAGCGCAACGGCGATCACCACCATCAGATTCCGGCGCTTCTCGCTTTGCAAACTTTTCTTTGCCAGCTTCTTTGTAATGGCGCTGGTATCATTCTCAAAAGGCCATGTCATAGCCTGCCACCTCCTTACTCTACAATCTTTCCGTCCTCAATGCGGACAATCCGATCTGCAAGACGGGCTATGTCGTCATTGTGGGTAATCATCACAACAGTTTGCCGGAACTCCGCACTGGTGCGCTTGATAAGCCCCAGCACCTCGGCGCTGGTCTTGCTGTCAAGGTTGCCGGTCGGCTCGTCGGCCAGCACGATAGCCGGTTTGGTAATCAAGGCGCGGGCAATCGCCACACGCTGCTGCTGTCCGCCGGAAAGATTGTTCGGCATATTTTTTAGCTTATCTTCCAGTCCCAGTAGGTGAACGATCTCGTCCAAAAACTTCTGATCCACCGTGTCCCCGTCCAGCTCCACCGGCAGGACAATGTTCTCATACACATTCAGGATGGGAACAAGGTTATAGTTCTGGAAGATAAAGCCGATGTTGCGGCGGCGGAAAATGGTAAGCTGTTCGTCGTTCTTCTTTGCCAGTTCTTCGCCCCGGACGATCACGGTTCCGCTGGTGGGAGTGTCCAGCCCGCCCATCATGTGAAGCAGGGTGGACTTGCCGCTGCCGGAGGTTCCCACAACGGCCACAAATTCGCCGTCCTCCACGGAGAAGTTCACGCCGTCAAGGGCGCGAGTAATGTTCGGCTCTGTACCGTAATACTTTTTCAGGTCGATAGTCTGTAAAATGCTCATACTCAAAACTCCTTTCAAGGCTTTCTGCCTGCTGATAAGGGTATTGTAAAACCCAAATGTCCGCGAAATGTTACAGCGGCCCAAAAATTTCATTGAAAATCGGGGTGAAATGTTACAACGCTCGGACATTTCAAAAAAATTTACGGCGGGCAGCCAGGAATGGCCGTCCGCCGCGTTCTATTTTGCTGAAATTGAAAGACAGCAGCAGTTCAAAGCAAGCTGCCTTTCAGCCCCTTTTTGAAAACTAATACGGCTCTTTCTGTTCCCCAAAATGACATTGTGACAAGCCGATAGCTTTGCTTTTCCATTTCTTCTATTTTGGCATTGATTTTCTCTGTTACATTTTCAACGGTAATTTCTTCTAATAATTCTGTACGATACATCATATCTTTGCCTCCTTATACGGGCCTAATTAAGTCATGCTCAAGCAATGTTTCAAATGTATTAACGGAGCCGCCATGCTCCACTATTTTGCCGTTTATTACTTTGTCAATATCAACACCTGTAAATACCAGTTTTTTATGTGTCGGTTTTATTCCTATCCATTCCCCTTCGTGTGTACCTTCCATAAGAAATTCAGAAATTACATAATCGCCATCAGCAAATTGCCGTAATATTTTTATCGTATAATCCGGGTATGTCTTTTTTATAGCAACAAGATGTTCTCTCATACCCTCTAATCCAAATGGTATTTTTTCATTACCAATATTAAGGAGGCAGTCTTTCGATACATACTGATAGAGTTCTTGCAATGAGTTTTTTGATACAACCAATTCATAGAAATTCTTTACAATTTGTTTGTTTTCCATTTATATTCTAATCCTCCATTTTTGAATTGAGTGTAATTTTATAAATCACTTCTACTCATGACCTGCGATACATTCTTGAATAAGTGACAGGGGGGCTTTTTTACAATGATGGTCTACTTATAAACATAAGGAATTACATCGATTTATACACCTCTAAAACCAATTCGCCTTTTGATTTCTAAATTGAGGGATGTCGCTTTCTTGATAGGGATTATAAGTATTACGGTTACACCCAAACTCTTTTAATGCTTTTATTTTATTGTCCTCTGTCCATTCAACCAAAGAAATGCCGTCAAATTCCTCTATATCCCCATTATTCATTTCATTTTTGAAATACCATTCTACAATCGTTTGATTTTCTTTATGGAAGAATTGCCTGATTTCCCAAATTATCACCTTTCCACGGGTATTCCACTCCTGAAACCAATGCTTTACGGTTTTACGATTGCTATACTGGGGACACCAACTTTCTGTATAGAGGACATCTTCTGTAAAAATATCATCAATGCCCATATCTTTCTGATAAAGCCACATATCAAACCACAGTCGAATCGTTTTTTCTCGTTCATTCATAATAGAAACACCTCGCTTGTTTACTTTTTATTTTGTAGGCAGCATAATAGAAAATTCCGAACCCTTGCCCAGCTCCGAAACCACTTTGATATAGCCGCCCTGCCGTGTTACGATCTCGCGGGCCAGATACAGGCCAATGCCCACGCCCTGCTGTTCGTGTACTTCTTCCTCACGATAGAAGCGCCGGAAGATGGCGGCCTGATTGCTTTCGGAAATGCCCTTGCCGGTGTCGGTCACTTTGATCTCCACATACATTTCCCACAGCACCACCGACACAGCGATTTTCCCGCCTGCCGGGGTGTACTTCACCGCATTGTCCAGCAAGTTAAAGAGGGCTTCCGATGTCCACTTGCTGTCATGGGAAACGGCCAAATCCTCCGGGCAGTTCACGGACACGGCAATTTCCTTTTTCTCCGCTGCATACACGATCCCACTCATGGCCTGCGCCACAGTATCAAAAAGGCGGCCCGGTTTCTTATCCAACTGGATCACGCCTGTTTCCAGCCGGGAGGTTTTCACAAGGGCCTGAAAGAGAAAGTCCAGCTTATCCGTCTGGCTGCGGATTCCCCGGATAAAGTCGGTGCGCTCCGCCTCGGTCATAGGTTTTTCCAGCAGGGTGTCCGTCGCCATTTTCAGATTGCTTACCGGCGTTTTCACCTGATGGGAAATATCCGATACAAGGGTCTGTAACTCCTGCCGTTCCTC
>NZ_JBQIOP010000088.1:0-6042 GCF_056822245.1 Petralouisia sp.
AGAGGAATCCCGGTCTGGAATTGCCTGTGTACCCGAAATCGTCTTGCCTCTCCTCAAACTCTATATATTAAAAGGGGCTGTCGCACTAAGCAAAACATATGCAAGATATAGTATAGAAGAATGTTTCAAACTAACTATATCTTATATCATTTTTCTTATTGCGACAGCCCTCTTCAGAAAATTCAAGAACGGTCAATACAATTCTGTTTTACACTGTCAGAGCCGCAAACCACCTGTCTTTCGATACACAGGAAAAGCAGGATTGCCCTTTCACTAAGCAAAGGGTTCACGGGCGTTCTTAGTGAAGGCGAAATCCACTGCTTACGGAGACTTGGGAAGGAAGGCTCTCCTGACTTCCCTAGCCGGAGTTAGCAGTTAGTTCGCCGAAACGCTGCCCGGTTTGCGTGGGAAAAGGCTATCCTGCTTTTCCGTCCGTATCCAAAGTTTGCGAATCTGAAGTAACAATCCCCTACGGCACCTGGAACCCAATATCCGCAATCTCAATCTGATCTTCGTCCCTAGTCGTTACACAGAAGGACAAATCTTTCTGTCCGTCATAGAGCACCATAATCTGACTGGTGCAGGTATTGTCCTCTCTGAGATCGGATTTCTGGTTCAGCCATTGGATATAATTTCCTTCGCTGTCTTTCACGCCCATATCCGGATCATTGTACTTATCGTTATAGGGCTCCTGTGTGAAATCCGGAAGCTCCACTTCCAGGACAAGGCCGGCTTTGGTCTTGACGCCGCGTTTTACCAGAATACCGTTTTCTTCTTTATTAATATCGAAGGTTTCATTCTTGGAAGTGTCAACCGTTACCGGGAACCGGAGGTTCCATTCGCCTGCTGCTGATCCGGTGGACTGGTATTCGCCGTTATCGTCCCATTTATCAAAGAGGTAGCCGTCAAGCTGACGCACCGTCCATTCCACCACCAGGGTTCCGTTTTCTTCGATTCCCAGTTCTACCGGATTGCTGCTGATGTCATAGGGATTCATCAAATCAATCTGCTGAGCTGCCACGTAGGTTCCGTCCGCCGACTTCTCAAAGGGCCGAATCACTTCTGACATGTGGGTTCCGTTGATTTTAATATCATAAGGTTCGCCGTCTTTTTTCTCAAGAATGATTCCGTCTGCGCTCATTAATTCTTCACGGTCTGTCTGGAGAGTTGTTGTATAATAGAGGATATAACCGTCACAGTACACATCGGATACGGAAATAACAACGCCGTCCTGCTCTGCCGTCAGCGCATATCCCTCTTCGCCCTGGCGTTTGTCCACCTCTTCCTGGACTGCAACTGCATTTTCACCGATGGTCTGGTATCTCTCGGTATCTTCCTGTTCATATTTCTCTCCCTGGGAGTTTTCAATCAGCGTTCCGAACACGCTGCTGAGTAATTCCTGAGCCTGTACCGGGTTGGCAATGCTGAATGCCCCTGTGGTAATCACACATGCTGCCGCAGCCCCCGCCGCTGTTTTCCAAACTCTGGCTTTTCTATTTTCTTTTCTGTTTTCATTCCTTTTCTTCATCCGTTTTACCTCCATCAAAATTCTCTGTTTATGTTCTTCTTTTTCTTTGGAGGATAATTCAGTTTTTTCATATTCGCTAAAATCAGTTTCAATCTCATTCAGTAATCTGTAAATATTATTTGCCATAAGAAACGCCCCTTTCTGTTCGGTACTGTCTGCGGATTTTGTTTTTCCCTCTGGATAAGCGGTTGTAAATTATTTCCTTTTTCATTCCCGTTTCTTCGCTTACCTGCTCGATTGTCTTATCTTCCACATATAATTTCATAAATAATTCCCGGTCCAGAGGCTTCAGACATTCCAGCATTTTTTCCACTTCTTCTGAGATTTCTTTTTCTATCATCCCGGCAAGCATACTGTCCTCCCGAACAATAGCGGTATCTTCAATATCCACGGTTACCAGTTCCCGCTGATACTGGCGGAGATAATCAATGGCCCGGTATCTTGCAATGGCCGCCGCCCAGTTTTTGAAAGAATTCCTGCTCTCATCAAAGTCGGAAATGTTCTGCCAGATTTTCAGAAGTACGTCGTCAAAGCATTCCTCCTGTTTCTGGGGCTGACTGAAAAGATGCTTGCGGATAATCGCCATCAAAAGCCCGCCATATTCATCTATTACATACATGAGCGCTTTTTCATTGTGCAATTGTAATTGCTGAATATAATTCTTTTCTCCAATCTTCATAAATTATCCTCTTTTCCAAACCTGCGCGCCGGCTTGTTTTGTCTTACACTTATTATTACGAATGGCGAAAAGGAAATCTATCAAAAATAAAAATATTTCTTTTTCTTCAATCAGAAACAGCAGGTTCCCCCAACGGAAAACCTGCTGCTCTTGTATTTTGCAAACTGCAATTATTTCAAAGTAACTTTTGCGCCTTCTGCTTCCAGCTTAGCTTTAATATCTTCAGCTTCTGCCTTCTCAGCGCCTTCTTTTACTACCTTCGGAGCGCCGTCAACTACTTCTTTTGCTTCTTTCAGGCCAAGACCGGTTACTTCGCGGACAACCTTGATAACCTTAACCTTGTTGGGGCCAACTTCTGTCAGCTCTACGTTGAAGTCAGTCTTTTCTTCTGCTGCGCCTGCGCCGTCTCCGCCTGCTGCTGCAACTACAACGCCTGCTGCTGCAGATACGCCGAATTCTTCTTCACATGCTTTTACTAATTCATTTAATTCTAATACGCTTAACTCTTTAATCGCTTCAATAAACTCTTCTGTTGTTAACTTTGCCATTCTAATTTCCCTCCATTTTCTATTTATTATGCTTCCGCTGTCTCTTCTGCAGGAGCAGCTTCTGCTGTCTCGCCTGCCTGGCCGCCCTGTTCTGCAATCTGATTAAGAACACGGGCAAAGTTGGTAATCGGTGACTGAATGCTTCCAAGGAATTTGGAAAGCAGTTCTTCTCTTGACGGAATGGAAGCAATTACCTTAATTCCGTCCGTATCATAGAAGGTTCCTTCTACCACGCCTGCTTTTAACTCCAATGCCGGAGCAGTTTTCGCAAACTTCGCAAGGATTCTTGCCGGCGCTGTCGCATCATCTTTTGAAACAGCAATGGCATTGGGCCCTTCCAGTAAAGAACTCATGCTCTCAAAATCTGTTCCCTTAAATGCAAAATTCATCAATGTATTCTTATATACTTTGTATACAACACCAGCTTCTCTCATCTGCTTACGCAGCTGTGTATCTTCCTCTACCGTCAATCCACGGTAATCTACCAGCACTACAGACTGCGCATCTTTGATGTAATCAGAAATTTCCTGTACGATGGGCTGCTTTAACTCTACTTTTGCCACGAATTGTGCACCTCCTTATTTTTTTAGAATTGCCCGGGGAGTTTTCCCTGCGCATAAAACAGCCTCTTTGTCCAAAAACAAAGAGGCTGAAATCATCTTTCATTCATTTACCGGCATAAACTGCCCTGTAAATTCCCTCGGCAGGCCGTATCGTTATGCCATTCGGCGCCTGCTGTCTTCGGTCATATGCTTGTTCAGTATATCATTGTGTATTTCGGATGTCAACACCAAATTAAACGAATTTTGCCGTATTGAGTTTTACGCCGGGTCCCATGGTAGGAGCCAGGGTCACGCTCTTTAAATACTGTCCTTTCAATACGGACGGTCTTGCTTTAATGATGGCATCCATAAGGGTCTGGAAGTTGTCCGCTAATTGTTCTTCTGAAAAAGATGCTTTTCCAATTGGCACATGGATAATATTTGTTCTGTCTAATCTATACTCAATTTTACCTGCTTTGATATCGTTAATTGCCTTGGTAACGTCCATGGTTACGGTTCCTGCCTTGGGGTTCGGCATTAAGCCCTTCGGTCCAAGTACACGTCCCAGACGGCCTACCACGCCCATCATATCCGGGGTAGCAACTACAACGTCAAAATCAAGCCATCCATCATTCTGGATCTTCGGGATCAGTTCTTCTCCGCCTACATGATCAGCGCCTGCTGCCAGAGCTTCGTCCAGCTTGTCGCCTTTGGCAAATACTAAAACCTTCACCGCCTTACCAGTTCCGTGGGGCAATACAACCGCGCCGCGGATCTGCTGTTCTGCATGACGTCCGTCACAGCCAGTTCTGATGTGGGCTTCAATTGTTTCATCAAATTTAGCAACTGCTGCTTTTTTTACAAGGCTGATTGCTTCTGCTGTATCATACTGCGCTGCTTTGTCAATTCCTTTGGCAGCTTCTGTATATTTCTTTCCTCGTTTCATTCTGATAACCTCCTAGTGGTAATATCGGGAGCCTGCCCCTCCCACGTTCTGCAGGAATTAAGATTGTTTCATTTCTTACGGATCTGGCCGGGAAATCCTTCTTCCTTTGGGCCCTGCCCATACGGGAACTGCGGAACATTTTATTCTTCCACAGTAACTCCCATGCTTCTTGCTGTTCCTGCGATCATACTCATTGCCGCTTCTAAAGAACCAGCGTTCAAATCCGGCATTTTCAGTTCTGCAATTTCCTGAATCTTGGCTTTGGAAATAGTTGCTACTTTTGTTTTGTTCGGTACTGCAGAACCTGATTTAATATTACATGCTTTTTTAATTAATACCGGCGCAGGCGGAGTCTTTGTTACAAAGCTGAAGCTCCTGTCTGCATATACGGTAATCACTACCGGAATAATTAAATCTCCCTGATCGGCAGTTCTGGCATTGAACTGTTTGGTAAATTCAACAATGTTCACGCCATGCTGTCCGAGCGCAGGTCCAACTGGTGGTGCAGGTGTAGCTTTTCCAGCAGGAATCTGTAATTTTATATATCCTTCTACTTTCTTTGCCATTTGGAAAATTCCTCCTTTTCATATCGTTGCATCTTATAACTTTCTGATATCTGTGAAACTTATTTCAACCGGCGTTTCACGGCCGAACAGGTCAACGTTGATTGTAACCATCTGTTTCCCATGATTCATAGACTGGATAATCCCAACCGTATCTTTCCAGACACCGCCGGTCACCTGGATTGAATCACCTTCTTCAAAGTCTACAACCACATTTTGATCAACCTGAATACCCAATGGCCTCATTTCAGCTTCAGTGAGTGGTACGGGCTTGGAACCCGGGCCAACAAATCCGGTAACACCCCTGGTATTTCTAACCACATACCATATGTCATCATTCATAACCATATTAATCAGAACATATCCCGGAAACATTTTTTTCTCAACGGTTTTCTTGACGCCGTTTTTCATTTCCACAACACTCTGCATCGGAACCCGCACCTCCAAAATCTGATCTTCCAGATGGCGGTTCTCGATGGTTTTCTCAATGTTCTCCTTAACTTTGTTTTCATAACCTGAATAGGTATGAACTACGTACCAGTTTGCCTCTGCCATAAATCACCTATGCCTCCTATAATTTCACCAGGTTATCCACACCATACCGGATGATTACATCCAATACGGCAATGATCAGACCTAAGACAACAGAAGCAGCTACCACAGCAGCCGTCTGTCTGCTAAGTGATTTTTTGTCCGGCCAGATAATCTTGCCAAACTCAGCCTTAAGACCGGTGAACCAGCTCGTTTTTGAAGCTTTTTCTGTATTGGTTTCTCCCATTTTTACCTCCAGCGGCGCAGCGAATGCGCCATCAATCAGGGACGGTCAAAATATTTTAACCTTCACTCTGCTCCATTTTATTACTTGGTTTCCTTGTGTAACGTGTGTGTTCTGCAGAATCTGCAGTATTTCTTGGTCTCCATTCTGTCCGGATGAGTTTTCTTATCCTTGGTCGTATTGTAGTTACGTTGCTTACATTCTGTACATGCCAGTGTAATTCTTGTGCGCACAACTTCCACCTCCACTTGCTTTCTAATTTTAGGCATAAAAAAAAGACCTACTTCCATCGCTAGTCTAATATAGCACACTTTTCCCCTGCCCGTCAATACTTTTGCCTGAACTATTTTAAGTAATTGGACTTAATTGCAAATTTAAATTCCACCCCTCTATGGAATTTAATCTTGCAAGTCTTCCTCTACTCAATAGTGGAATTTAATCTTTCCGAATGATCTGTTAAA
>NZ_JBQIOP010000089.1:0-5651 GCF_056822245.1 Petralouisia sp.
TGTTAAAGATACTGTCTTTACTGCTGCCATATCAATCCCCCTTATCTTTTTCAGATAGTATAACAGGCAAATGTCCGCGAAATGTTACAACGAGCAAAAAATTTTATTTTTTTGCATTTCTCTGTTATAGCAGTTCAAAATAATAACTCTATTATAGGCAGTTATCAAAGGTTTATCAATGCGGCAACTGTAAACAGATCCTCTGCCAAAGACTCTTAAAACTACTGGCAAGCAATGCAATCTTACGTAAGATTGTGTATTTAGCAGGATTTCCGTTTCCGGAATTCCTGCTAAATGCTTGTTGGTGACATGTCCCCAAACCCCTGAGATCATCACCTGCGGTGATGGCTGCGCGTTCCGTTGGAACGCTGAAAACCGAAAGCGGAAGGAAACCTATTGCCGTAACTTCTGCGTGTCTCTCTGCGATTCCCGCCCAGTGGGAATATCCAGCAGGTGCTCCACGTTCGCCCGGACATTATAAAGCTCCTTCATATCCGCCCTGGCCTGCTTATAGGCAGAATAGGCTTTCCGTTTCTGCTCCATAAGTCCGGCATATTCCTCCCGCAGAGATTTGACGGAAGGCAGCTTTGTGATCCCCAGCCCATCAAAGTGTTTCTTCGCCGCCTGATGCAGAAGGATTTCCGTCTCATGCGCCGCACGGAATTTTTTGCTGTACCCGGCTTTCCGGTATTCCACATAGACCGCCCGCGTCTTGACATAATTGACGATCTGTTTCTGCAGTTCCCCGTTGGCGGTCATCTGCGATTCCAGCTCCTTGATCTGTACCGACAGCGCATTAAAATTAGCAGTAGCAATATCTGATTTTTTCTGCAAATCCTCATAGTTCATATCGCCATGCTCTTTGAGCCAGATCACCGCCTGGGAGAGCTGTTTTAAGTTGAACACCTTCGCCCAGCGTTCATATCCCGGACCTTTGCCGGAACGGATTGCCGCCTCAATATCCACCAGAAGCCCGACTTTGGAAACCGGCTTTTGGGGAGAAGTACGGCGCGGCTTTGCCGTCCGTGTGCCGGCGATCCGTTCTTTGATGGCCTGCTCGGTATAGTCGCCTTTCAGTGTGTCACACCGGGTATATCTATCATCAGGTGACAGGCGAAAACGAAGGTGCTTTCGCTCCCGGTTGACTTCAATCCCAGCCGCCTCCAGCTTTTTCAAAAGTTCTTCAAAGTCCTTCGGCTTTTCTTCCAGGGCTGCGTCGATAGCCTGTCGTAGCTGCTCCTGGTGGGAAGGCTGTTTCTGACTTCCCATCCATGTGCCATAATGGTCCCGGCTGGGTTTCGGATTCTCTACAATGGAAAGCCCATGCTCCAGGCACAGCTTGTCATTCATGCGCCGGATCGCCCATGTAGAGCCCCAGAAGTTGCGGAATTTTTTCTGGCAGTCCAGCGTGGTAGAATTTATGATGATGTGGTTATGGACATGGTGTTTATCCACATGGGTGCAGACAACAAAAGCATGGTTTCCCTTCGTCAGTTTCAATGCCAGCTCCCGCCCGATCTGGTTGGCTTCTTCCGGCGTGACCTCACCCGGCTTAAATGCCTGCCGGAGATGGTAGGCAATCACATCATCCGCGCCCCGGCTTCTTCCGGTCAGGTTCGCATACTGCCGTTTGGATAAAAGGAACTCCGCATCAGCGGTCCGGGTGTCGCACTCATAACCATAAATGAATTTCCCAAAATCGGTTTTCTGCGGATTCTTTACATAGTCAATGATGTCCGCTATGGCCGTGGAAATATCCCGGCCTTTTCCAACATGCAGCGGCATGAGCCGGGTAGTTGCCATCCCTTCACCCCCTTAATGAAAAATTGGCTGTGTTACCGTGCCTGTTCTTTATTCACTTTTGTTTTATTACTGTGCGCTGCCTGCTGTCCGGCGTTTTTATTCAGGCTGTCACGCACGGACGGTTTCTGTTCCTGGACCGGCGTACATTCCCGTCTGGCCTGGGAGAGAAACAGGTCGGTAAGTCCGGGATTGCAGCGGTCTACAACAAAGTAAACATTCCGGTCATATCCGAAACCGTCCTTATCTTCACAGACCGGGACCGTCTGCGCCCATGCCTTGTTGTCCCGTGAAATGCGCCCGTCGTGATCTTTCTGCCGGACCGTGTTGGCAAGGACATAAAAAATCCGGCCATAATCAAACTGCTGTAATACCTGCTGCACACATGCCGGGCCTAAACGGTTATCCCGGTAGTTGTCCGCAATGGCCTGTTCGATTGCCTCCCTGCACGCAATGTTTGCTTTGTGGGAAGCGTGGTACTGATCCAGTTCCCCATGCTCATGCGCATAGGTGGCAGAATGAAAATAAATTGGCGTTGTATCTTTCAATGAAATCCCTCCAATCAAAAAGCTGCCGTAACAGACAGCCATAATTATAGAAAAAGGGCGGGGCTGCCAATGCGCCCCGCCGAAACTGTTTAACCAAATATAAAATCTTTCAGGGCGCCATTTACGCCGCCGATCATGCCGACCAGCCAGGCCGCCGCCATCGGCAGGCCGTATGGGCTGATAAGGAACGCAATCACCAGCCAGGACATTCCCGGCCAGAACCCGGCAGCGAAGAACAGCGCCAGCGCTGCCAGAAGAACAATCCCTGACAGAATCCCCAGCACAGCGCCGGAAACCACAACAAGAAATTTGCAGAACAGATAAAGAATCCCTGTAACTATTACAAATGGAAGTGCCAGCAGTTTACCAATCAGACGCATACGTCCGCCTCCTTTCCTAATTCCATATCCGTTTTTTCAGGACATCCAGGTATGCCCGAAGGGTATTTCAAAGAGAAGCATATTTACCCCTCTATTAGAATCTTACCGTGCCGGCCTGAGGAAATCAATGGCATTTCTGCCTGTTTACGAAATGTTCGCAAATCCCCGCAGCAGCTTATCCATGCCATCCCACAGACTGTCCAGACGGGTGCGAAGGTCGTCCACGTCAGCAGCGTAAATACTCCCGGTCTCATTGGCACGTCTGGCATACTGGTTTAAGTTATTGGAGCAGATACGGAGGAGCCGTATCATTTCCTGGATGTCGCTCATATCCAAATGAATGATATAGCCGTCAACCGCCATCTTGCGCAGATATGCGGACAGGTTGGTAATGCCGAGCTCCGCCATGCGCCCCTTTACCAGCTCCGCATCCTGCTCGGACATGACGAATTCCACCCGGACGGATTTTTTGTTATGCCCGGCTTTCATCGTTCCGGCTCCTTTTTCGGGAAAGCGGTTTATGAGTGGGGGCGGCGGCTGTCCGGGACTCTTTGAGTTTTCCGCGTAAGGTATTCTCTTTCAGGCTGTCAATATATTCTTTTATATCGCCGTTTGTGGCATGGCAGGAGCGTTTGAGCCGTTCCCGTTTCAGGATTACGGCAAGCTCCCGCTCGTCCTTTGGCAGATCGGTCATCGACTTTGGGCTCCCATGTACCGGCATCAGCTCATTCATAAGCTGTCTCCGATCCTGATAAGGAAGCGTGATACTGGCTCCGTCCTCAAACACAACGGCCACTTTACCAATGGGGCAGGCCAGCAGCTTTACCCGTTCCACATGAGCCCCATATTCAAGCGGGTATATATCGCCGACCACTTTTCCGTCCTGCACGTCTTTGATCGAGAGGGCATAGGCAAGAACCGGGTCTTTTGTCTGTTCATGGTAAAACTTCCACACATTATTTGCATGGCTGCCCTCCAGATAGACCTCCCATTCCCGCAGGGTATAGGTGCCGCAGGGCCGTGACAGCCAGAGAAGGCGCCGGTCCTCCGGTTCTCCCGATAGAGCCAGCTTTGGGATCAGCTCTTTATCCATATCAAAATCATCCTTGTAGTGTTGCGTGTGCAGCTCCATGATCTGCCCCAGGCTGTCCAGTATATCCACGCCCTCAAATCTTACCGCGCCCATCAGCGTTCCCTCTCTGCCATCAACGGCGCTGCCTGTTTTGCTTCATGCTCCGAACGTTCCGCCTTCAGCCGTTCCATCAGGGAAGGTTTCTCCGGCGTTTCCTCCGGCAGCGTCTCCGGGGCAAGCTCCCGGATTTCCTCGTAAGTCTGCCCGTCCGTCAGGTCGGGGCGCTCCGGCGGTTCGTTGTTGAGGCGTCCGTCCAGCATATTGTAATTGCCGGTCTGTCCTTCCTCGTAAAGCTCCGCATTACGCATATAGCTCTCCGGTGCCTGGAAGGGCTGTCCGGCAAACATGATCTCCCTGTGGGGCGTAAACTGTGAGAGCACGCCGTCCCGGAGCCTTGCAAATTCTTCATACTGGCCCAGGGTAAGGCCGCGCTCCAGCATTTCCGCCTGGGTATGCGCCCAGCCCTCCCCATAGAGGAAATAGTACATATCCGGCTGGTCGCAGACAAAGCACAGGGAGCCGTCCTGGTTGTCATAATAAGACGCCTGCATATCCTGATAGTGGCAGCGTTCCTCACGCCCCAGGTACACCCGGTTGTCCGCGCCCAGCATGGCGACCATGCCCGCATAGTTGCTATGGACCGCAGAGCGGATTTCCACCAATGGGTCTGCCTCCGGCATGGCCTGTCTGCCGGGAATCTCGTTCTGCTTTTCTGCCGCGTCATTTCTCGGCGTTACTTCCTCATGGGCGCGGGCATCCAAATCCGGCTGCGCGGAAGTCTTTCTGACGGCGCCCGGCTCCGGCTCCTTCTCCTGTGCGTAATAATGGACATTGGCGGTGGCCCTGCTGTTCATTTCCCCGGCGTAAGCCTCCGCAGCCTTGCGGGTATCAAATTCCAAAGGCTTTCCGTCCTCCTTGCACCACGCCTCGGCATAGCCGAAGATAGAAGCGCCGTTGCGGACCGCCCACACGCCGTATACTTTTTCTTTTCCCATCCTGATCCTCCTTACCGTTCCTGCTGTTTCGGCGTTTTCTGCTTTTTGGCCGGTTCCGCCGTTTTTGCCTCTTTCATCTGCCGCCGGACCGAAGCCCGGCGTTCCGGCTCCGCTTCGGAATCCGTGATATTGACATACTCACCGATAATGTTCAGCGCCTCATGGTAGCTCCCGGAGGCAAACACCCGGTCTGACATTTCCTTTGCCTGCTCCGCCATGCCGTTCCTGCGCAGGGTCCGGGAGGCAATGCCGGTCAGGTTAAAGACATTCCCATCCTGGCCTATCAGCGCACAGTCCGGTTTTTCCGGCTCCGGTGAAGGTTCCCCGATAAAACCGCCTAACCGGTTCGGCACAAAATCGGACAGCCAGGTGCCCCCGAAATCCGCCTGGGTCTGTAAACGCCACACGGCAAGTTTCCCGATGTCCAGCTTTACGTCCTCGAAAGGGTAGAGCAGGCAGGTAAGCTCCCCATACTGGAAAGCGGAAACATCCTCAAATTTACTGCCTTCCTTCAAAATGCCCGTGTCGGTGAACATCTCATTGATCCCGTCCACCCATTCCTTCAAATCCCCGCCGCATCCCTGCAGGATCAGCCCCTCTTTTCCTTCCATGCGCCGAAGGTCCTCTGTCGTGATTGTTGTGATACTCAAATAAACCGCCTCCTATCGTTCCTGTTGATGATTGGTTTTCTGCCAGACGGCTTTTGCCGCCGGCTGTTTCTTTAGCTGCTTACGGACGGAAGGCTTTGCCGCCGGCTGCCACATATCCGTTAAGATGGCAGATACCGGCTGTTCCC
>NZ_JBQIOP010000090.1:0-5650 GCF_056822245.1 Petralouisia sp.
TGTTAAAGATACTGTCTTTACTGCTGCCATATCAATCCCCCTTATCTTTTTCAGATAGTATAACAGGCAAATGTCCGCGAAATGTTACAACGAGCAAAAAAATTTATTTTTTTCATTCATTTCTCTGTTATAGTAGCTCAAAATAATGATTTTATTATAGGCAGTTATCAAAGGTTTCTCAATGCGGCAACTGTAAACAGATTCTCTGCCAAAGACTCTTAAAACTACTGGCAAGCAATGCAATCTTCCGTAAGATTGCGTATTTTGGCAGGAATCCGTTTCCGGTATTCCTGCCAAAATGCTTGTTGGTGATATATCCCCAAACCCCTGAGATCATCACCTGCGGTGATGGCTGCGCGTTCCGTTGGAACGCTGAAAATCAAAAGCAGAAGGAAACCTATTGCCGTGACTTCTGCGTATTCCGCTGCGGTTCCCGCCAAGTGGGAATGTCCAGCAAATGCTCCACATTCGCCCGGACATTATGGAGTTCCTTCATGTCAGCCCTGGCCTGTTTGTAAGAAGAATAGGCTTTCCGTTTCTGCTCCAGAAGTCCGGCATATTCCTCCCGCAGAGACTTGACGGAGGGCAGCTTTGTGATCCCCAGCTCGTCAAAATGTTTCTTCGCCGCCTGGTGCAGCAGGATTTCCGTTTCATGCGCCGCACGGAATTTTTTGCTGTACCCAGCTTTCCGGTACTCCACATAGGCCGCCCGCGTCTTGGCATAATTGACGATCTGTTTCTGCAGCTCCCCGTTGGCGGCCATCTGTGATTCCAGTTCCTTGATCTGTACCGATAACGCATTGAAGTTGGCGGTAGCGGCATTTGATTTTTTCTGCAAATCCTCATAGCTCATATCGCCATGCTCTTTGAGCCAGATCACCGCCTGGGAGAGCTGTTTTAAGTTGAACACTTTCGCCCAGCGTTCATATCCCGGACCTTTGCCGGAACGGATTGCCGCCTCAATATCCACCAGCAACCCGACTTTGGAAACCGGCTTTTGTGGGGAGGTACGGCGGGGTTCCACCGTCCGGGTGCCTGCTATCCGTTCCCTGATGGCCTGCTCGGTATAGTCGCCTTTCAGCGTGTCACACCGGGTATACCGATCTTCCGGCGACAGGCGAAAGCGAAGGTGTTTTCGATCCCGGTTGACTTCGATCCCTGCCGCCTCCAGCTTTTTCAAAAGTTCTTCAAAGTCCTTCGGCTTTTCTTCCAGGGCAGCGTCGATAGCCCAGCGCAGCCGTTCCTGGCGGGAAGGCTGTTTCTGATTTCCCATCCATGTGCCGTAATGCTCCCTGCTGGGTTTCGGATTCTCCACAATGGAAAGCCCATGCTCCAGGCACAGCTTGTCATTCATGCGCCGGATCGCCCATGCGGAGCCCCAGAAGTTGCGGAATTTTTTCTGGCAGTCCAGCGTCGTAGAATTGATAATGATGTGGTTATGGACATGGTGCTTATCCACATGGGTGCAGACAACAAAGGCATGGTTTCCTTTGGTGAGCTTCAATGCCAGCTCCCGCCCGATCCGGTTCGCTTCTTCCGGCGTGACCTCGCCAGGCTTAAATGCCTGCCGGAGATGGTAGGCAATCACATCATCCGCGCCCCGGTCACGTCCGGTCAGGTTCGCATACTGGCGCTTGGATAAAAGGAACTCCGCATCAGCAGTCCGGGTGTCGCACTCATAACCATAAATGAATTTCCCAAAATCAGTTTTCTGCGGATTCTTTACATAGTCAATGATGTCCGCTATGGCCGTGGAAACATCCCGGCCTTTCCCGACATGTAGCGGCATGAGCCGTGTGGTTGCCATCCCTTCACCTCCTTAATGAGAAATTTTCCCTGTTACCGTGCCGGCTCTTTATTCACTTTTGATTTATCACTGTGCGCCGTCTGCTGCTTGGCATTTTTATTCAGGCTGTCACGCACGGACGGTTTCTGTTCCTGGGCCGGTGCACACTCCCGTCTGGCTTGGGAGAGAAACAGGTCGGTAAGTCCGGGATTGCAGCGGTCCACGGCAAAGCAGACATTCCGGTCATATCCGAAACCGTCCTTATCCTCACAGACCGGGACCGTCTGCGCCCATGCTTTATTGTCCCGTGAAATACGCCCGTCGTAATCTTTCTGCCGGACCGTGTTGGAAAGGACATAAAAAATCCGGCCAGGATCAAACTGCTGTAAGACCTGCCGCACACATGCCATGCCTAAACGGTTGTCCCGGTAGTTGTCCGCTATGGCCTGTTCGATTGCCTCCCTGCACGCAATGTTTGCTTTGTGGGAAGCGTGGTACTGGTCCAGCTCCTCATGCTCATGCGCATAGGCGGCAGAGTGAAAATAAATTGGCGTTGTGTCTTTCAATGAAATCCCTCCAATCAAAAAGCTGCCCTGGCAGACAGCCATAATTATAGAAAAAGGGCGGGGCTGCCAATGCGCCCCGCCAAAACTGTTTAACCAAATATAAAATCTTTCAGGGCGCCATTTACGCCGCCGATCATGCCGACCAGCCAGGCCGCCGCCATCGGCAGACCGTATGGGCTGATAAGGAACGCGATCACCAGCCAGGACATTCCCGGCCAGAACCCGGCTGCGAAGAACAGCGCCAGCGCCGCCAGAAAGACGATCCCTGACAGAATCCCCAGCACGGCGCCGGAAACCACAACAAGAAATTTGCAGAACAGATAAAGAATCCCTGTAACCATTACAAAGGGAAGTGCCAGCAGTTTGCCAATCAGACGCATACGTCCGCCTCCTTTCCTAGTCCCATGTCCGTTTTTTCAGGACATCCATGTATGCCCGAAGGGTATTTCAAAGAGAAGCATATTTACCCCTCCATTAAAATTTTACCGTGCCGGCCTGCGGAAATCAACGGCCTTCCTTCCTGTTTACGAAATGTTCGCAAATTTCCGAAGCAGCTTATCCATGCCGTCCCAAAGGCCGTCCAGACGGGTGCGCAGATCCTCCACATCGGCGGCGTAAATACTCCCGGCCTCATTGGCGCGTCTGGCGTACTGGTTCAAGTTATTGGAGCAGATACGAAGGAGCCGTATCATTTCCTGGATGTCGCTCATATCCAAATGAATGATATAACCGTCCACAGCCATCTTGCGCAGATATGCGGAGAGGTTGGTAATGCCGAGTTCCGCCATGCGCCCCTTTACCAGCTCCGCCTCCTGTTCAGACATGACGAATTCCACCCGGACGGATTTTTTGTTATTCCCGGCTTTCATCGTTCCGGCTCCTTTTTATGTGAGGGGGCTTTAGGGATGGAGGCGGCCGCCGACTTTGCTTTTTCCAGTTTTCCCCGCAGGGTGTCTTTTTTCAGGCTGTCCATATATTCCTGGATATTACCGGGCTTTGCATGGTAATCCCGCTTAACGTGCTCCCGCCGCAGGATTGTTTGTAATTCCCGTTCGCTTTCCGGCAGCCAGGCCACACATTTGGAAGTTCCATGCTCTGCCTTAAACATGTTAATCTGCTGCATATAAGAATCATGGGGGAAAGCCGCCTGTGTACCATCCTGGAACAATACCGATACTTTTTCAATCGCACAGGACAGCAGCTTGACCCGTTCCACGTGGGCGTGATAATCGAGAGGCCAGATACAGCCGGTGGCTTTCCCGTCCTGTATGCCGTCCAGCCGGATTGCATACGCCAGGATAGAATCTTTCGTCTGCTCATGGTAAAACCGCCACACCTTATTTTCATGGCTGTCCTGCAGGTAGACATCCCTTTCCCATAAACAGTAGGTACCGCAGGTCCTGGACATCCATAAAAGCTGTTCATTCTCCCCATTTTTGCAGGCCGCAAGATTTTGTATCAGTTCCCTGTCAATATTAAAATCGTCCTTATAATGCTGCGTGTGCAGCTCTACAACCTGCCCCAGAAAGTCCAGCACGTCCACGCCCTCAAATTTTACCGCCGCCATCAGCGTTCCCTTTCCGGCACGGGCGGCTCTGCCTGTTTCACCTCATGCTCCGGGCGTTCCGCTTTCAGCCGCTCCATCAGGGAAGGCTTTTCCTCCGGCAAAGTCTCCGGCGCAAGCTCCCGGATTTCCTCATAGGTCTGGCCGTCCGTTAAGTCCGGGCGTTCCGGCGGCACATTATCCAGCCGGCCATCCAGCATATTGTAGTTGCCGGTCTGTCCTTCCTCGTAGAGCTCCGCATTACGCAGATAACTCTCCGGCGCCTGGAAGGACTGTCCGGCGAACAGGATTTCCCTGTGGGGCGTAAACTGTGAGAGCACGCCGTCCCGAAGCCTTGCAAATTCCTCATACTGGCGCAGGGTAAGGCCACGCTCCAGCATTTCCGCCTGGGTATGCGCCCAGCCCTCCCCATAGAGAAAATAATACATATCCGGCTGATCGCAGACAAAGCACAGGGAGCCGTCCTGATTGTCATAATAGGACGCCTGCATATCCTGACAGTGGCAGCGTTCCTCGCACCCCAGATACACCCGGTTATCTGCACCCAGCATGGCGACCATGCCCGCATAATTGCTGTGGACCGCAGAGCGGATTTCCACTAATGGGTCCGTCTCCGGCATAACCTGTCTGCCGGGAATCTCGTTCCGCTTTTCTGCCGCGTCATTTCTCGGCGCCACTTCCTCATGGGCACGGGCATCCAAATCCGGCTGCGCCTGTGCGGAAGTCTTTCTGACGGCGCCCGGCTCCGGGTCCTTCTCCTGTGCGTAATAATGGACATTGGCGTTGGTCCTGCTGTTCATTTCCCCGGCGTAAGCCTCCGCAGCCTTGCGGGAGTCAAATTCCAAAGGCTTTCCGTTCTCCTTGCACCACGCCTCGGCATGGCCGAAGATAGAAGCGCCGCTGCGGACCGCCCACACGCCGTATACTTTTTCTTTTCCCATCCTGATCCTCCTTATCGTTCCTGCTGCTTTGCCGGTTTCTGCTTTCTGTCAGGCTCCGCCGGCTTTGTTTCCTTCATCCGCTGCCGGACAGAGGGTTTGCGATCCGGTTCGTCCACAGAGGTGATATTGACATACTCGCCGATAATGTTCAGCGCCTCATGGTAGCTCCCGGAGGCAAACACCCTGTCCGACATTTCCTTTGCCTGCTCCGCCATGCCGTTCCTGCGTAGGGTCCGGGAGGCAATGCCGATCAGGTTAAAGACATTCCCGTCCTGACCGATCAGCGCACAGTCCGGTTTTTCCGGCTCCGGTGAAGGTTCTCCGATAAAGCCGCCTAACCGGTTCGGCACAAAGTCGGAAAGCCAGGTGCCCCCGAAATCCGCATGGGTCTGTAACCGCCACACGGCAAGTTTCCCTATATCCAGCTTTACATCCTCGAAAGGGTAGAGCAGGCAGGTAAGCTCCCCATACTGGAAAGTGGAAACATCCTCAAATTTACTGCCGTCCTTCAAGATCCCCGCCTCGGTGAGCATGTCGTTGATCCCGTCCACCCATTCCTTCAAATCCCCTCCGCAGCCCTGCAAGATCAGGCCGTCCTTGCCTTCCATGCGCCGAAGGTCCTCTGTCGTGATTGTTGTGATACTCAAATAAACCGCCTCCTATCGTTCCTGTTGATGATTGGTTTTCTGCCGGACGGCTTTTGCCGCCGGCTGTTTCTTTAGCTGCTTACGGACGGAAGGCTTTGCCGCCGGCTGCCACATATCCGTTAAGATGGCAGATACCGGCTGTTCCC
>NZ_JBQIOP010000091.1:0-5433 GCF_056822245.1 Petralouisia sp.
TGGCATAAAAACACTCCTTTTCGATAAGAATTTCCATATCCTAATTCTTACCAAAAAGGAGCCATTTATTTCCAAAAACACAAACTTATTTACACTACCCTATACCGCAGTTGAGGGATTCGCTCTTTGTCACTTATTCTCATTCAATATTTTTTTGACTTCTTTCAGGGATTTCTCCATATTGCTTACTTTTTTCCCAAGGGCAGGCTTCTTATAGATGGCCTCAGCCAGTTTCTGTCTGAAATCTTTTTTATGTTTCACAATTGGGTTCTCTTTTTTGATTATTATATGCAGAATCTTTTATTTTATTCTGCGTATTCCGGTAAAGTAAACCAGAATTCCACTCCGGATGGAAGATTTTCCACTCCGTAACTTCCGTTATGCATTGTAACTATATTCTGTACAATATACAATCCCAGACCTGCATGAACAAATCCTTTTTCTTCCCGTCTCTTCTCTTTTTTATTCCGGTAATAGCCGCTCCAGATATGTTCTAAATCTTCTTCTGGAATCTGCCTGCCCTCATTATAAACGCTAACCCGGATGAATCCGTCTGTTTTCTTTAAGGTCAGCCGGATGTTTCCGCCGATATCGGTATATTCCAGCGCATTTGTAATATAATTATCCACAACCTGTTCCAGGTATTCCCGATCTCCTTTCACATAACAATGTTCTGACAGAAATGTTTCCATATGCAGTCTTTTCTTTTTTACCATGCCTTCGTATTTGATAATAATATAATCCATTACCTCTTTCATATCCATGGTTTTCTGAAGCATATTCTCCATCTGATGTTCCATTACGGAATTTTCCAGAAGGCTGCTGACCATATCAGACATTTTTGCCACTTCTTCCTGAATAGATTCCACATAGTATTCCTTATCTTCTTTGAGGTATCCGAGCAGTTCTGCCTGACTGGAAATTACGGCAAGAGGAGTTTTCAGTTCATGGGTAATATTTGCAATAAATTCTTTTCTCCGCTTTTCAATCTGATCCTGACGGACATTGTGGTGAAGCATCTGCCTTTTATCTTCTTCCAACAATTCTGACTGGCTTTGCATCTGCTGTGCAATCTGATTCAAATTTTTTGCAAGCTGATTCAGTTCCCTGTACCGCCCCTCTGTCTGTAATTCAGTTTGATAGTTCCCATTAACCAGGGCGTCTGTGGCAGAAACAAGTTTATCCACAGGTTTTAGAAGATATTTCCACATAAGCGTCATAAATATGCTCCCCGGCAGCATAAGAAGAAAGAAAAGCGCCATATAAAATTTTTCTGCCATGGTAATGCTTTTTCGTCCTGCGGCAATATCTTTGATTAAAATATAATAATCAGTCTCATCCTGCTTTATGATGCCGCGATATCTGGCTGTTTCTAACAGTTTTCCGCTGTTTCTGATTACTTCCGGTGTTCTGGAAAAAGAATCAAGCCTTTTTGCAATGCTTCGGTGAACTGTATTTTCTTTATTATCACTCGATTCTGTTAAATAAATGGGTTTCATATCTTCATCTGCAATGCAAAAGCTTAAATTTTCATTCTCATAATTTGCAAACATTACATAATCTTTTTCATTCAGATCAGATAAATCCAATTCTCCAATGTCTTGATAAGCCTGTACAATTTGTTTATCCTTCACATATTCATAGTAAACAGGCATAAAGATCATATAAAGCAACGTGCTGATTCCTGTAATAACAACTATAAACATACACTGCCGTAAAAATATATCCGTTCTAAGTTTTCTCTCCATTTCATTTTCCTTCAAAACAATAGCCTATGCCGTAAACGGTACGGATACAGGAACTATCCCCCAGTTTTTTCCGGAGCTGTTTTACAATGGTATCAATGGTTCTGGTATCTCCCACATAATGATACCCCCAAATGCTGTCCAGAATTTGATCTCTTGTGAGAACAATTCCTTCATTTTTCATAAAAAAATGCAGAAGCTCAAATTCCTTAGGCGTAGTTTCCACAAATTCATCTCTGACATATACTTTCTGTGCGCCTGTCTCAATTCTTATTTCTCCTGCTGTCAGGAAATCCTGCTCCTGCCGGAACCGTTTCAGTAACGCCTCTATATGCATTTTCACAACGGCCAGAGAGTAGGGCTTTGTAATGTAATTATCTGCCCCATAGGAAAGGCTTTTCAATTGATCCTCTACTTCTTCTTTAGCCGTCAGCATAATCACCGGAACATTCGAAATTAAGCGAATCTGCTTCAACACCTCATTTCCGTCGGCAAAAGGCAGCATAACATCCAACAGTACACAGCTGATTTCCTTACTGTGAGCCTTAAATTGCTGAATTCCTTCCAGTCCGTCTTCCGCAGTATAAACCTGATATTGGTTTAACTCAAAAAAATCTTTCAGTGTCTTTAATAATTTTTTTTCATCTTCTATCACTAGTATTGTTGTTTTTTCCATTTTATTCCCTGTAATATCCTATTTTTAGATTTTTTTATTTTATCGGGAAAATGTGATAGAAGTTTGAGATTTTTAATAACAAATGAAATCATTCCCACTTTTGCGCGGGTATGCATCCTGATCGGAAAACTCTTATCTGATAGAAAAGTCAAAAACTTTAATACATCATAGTAACATAGTGTTTTATATAAAATAAAAGGGCGCTGCCGCATTAAGAAGTAAACATACAAGATACATATTTTGTAAATGGAAATTATACCATATCTTGTAGTTGTATATCTTAATACGACAGCCCCTTTCAATAAGTACTTATTTACATATTAGCAATCAAAGCGGCAATATCATCGGCGCTCATCAATTTAGACGGATTTGACAAATCCGGCATTAATGGCCTTTCTTCTGCTTCGATCGGGCTGATTGTCTCCGGAAGACCGTCTACGGCAGTATTTCCGATTAGAGCGGCAATATCCTCAGGACTCATCATTCGGTTTCCGTCTTCTATCAGCGGTCTTGGCACTGGCTCCGGTTCCGGTTCTGGTTCCGGATCTACGCTTGCTAATAATGCAGCAATATCTTCCGGCGTCAATATCTGGCTGCCCGTTCCCATTATAGAATCAACATTGGGCACTGGTTCTTCCATTCCATTCGGCATTGTTTCCATTGCCGGCTCTTCCATTGCCCCTGGCATCGCTTCCATTGACGGTTCAGGTTCTATTTCTGCTTCAGGAAGCAGTTCTGGCTCTGCTGCCATCATCGGCTCTGGTTCCAGTTCCGGCTCTGCTGCCGGTTCCGGCATTGTACTGGCTTCTGCAAATAACTCCGATTCTGGAATTACTTCCGGTTCCGCTGCTGCAGTTTCTTCTATTTCTCCAACTGCATCCATCATTGCTTCGATATTTGCCAATACTTCCGGCTCCGGCATTGCTTCTGGCTCTGTTACTGTCTCTTCTGCGGCTTCCGGTATTACTTCAGCTTCAGCAGATAATTCCTGTTCTGGAATTACGTCCACCTCTGGTTCCACTATAGGTTCTTCTTCTGGCATTGCCTCCGGTTTCAGTTCCGCTTCCAACACTGGCTCTTCTTCCACTGCAGATACGATTTCTGGCTCTGCTGTCAATTCCGACGCTGGATTCACTGCTACTTCCGGCATTGCCTCCAGTTCCATCTCTGGTTCCGGCTCCTCAATAACTTCTGATTCTATTTCCGATGCTGCTTCTATCTGCAGCTCTTCTTCTGCTTCCGGTTCCAGCTCTGGTGCTGCCTCTATTTGCAGTTCTTCAGCTGTTTCCTGGTTCGTTTCCAGTGCTGTTTCTATCTGCGGCTCTTCTACTTCTGGTTCCAACTCTGGTGCTGCTTCTATCTGAGATTCTTCAGCTGCTTCCTGATCCAGCTCCAGTGCTTTTTCTATCTGCAGCTCTTCTTCTGCTTCCGGTTCCAACTCCGGTGCTGCTTCTATCTGAGACTCTTCAGTTTCTCCTGGTTCCAGCTCTGAGGACACTTCTATCTGCGGCTCTTCCTCTTCCATTTCTAAAACTGCCTCTATCTGCGGCTCTTCCATTGTTTCCGGCACTGCCTCTATTTGCGGCTCCAGAATCATTTCCGCCTCTGAGGCTGTTTCCATCTGAGATTCCTCAATTACTTCCGGTTCTATTTCCGGTGCTGTCTCTACTTGCGGTTCCTCTGTCGCTTCCGGCATAACTTCTGGTTCTGCTGCCAGTTCTGGCTCCGGCATAACTTCTGGTTCTGCTGCCAGTTCTGACTCCAGAATTTCTTCCGGTTCTGGCTCTTTTGTTGCTATGGGCATCTCTTCTCTTTCAAATTCAGCCGTCTCCTCTGGCATTCCCTCCGAAACATAAGACGCTGTTTCCGACGGCAATTCCGGCTCTGATACTGTCTCAGACATTATTTCTGACGGCAATTCCGGCTCTGATATTGTCTCAGACATTATTTCTGACGGCAATTCTGACGGTTCTGCCTGATAACCTTCTCTCTCAACAGGAACTTCCTTCACAATCACAGACGGCGGATTCTGAGCTACTTTCTCTGGAATCGCTTCCACAATATTCTGAATCAAATCTGTAGATTCCTGGATTTTCCCAGGTATTACTTCGATAATATTCTGGATTAAACTGGAAGATTCCTGAATTTTCTCTATAATTTCTTTCTGGTTATCTCCCATCTTCTGAAGCTTCTTATCATAAATTTCATTCTGCTTATCTATTACTTCTGTCTTTATCTCCAACATGGTTTGCTGAAATTCTTCCATCTGTTTCAACAACTGATCATTGGAATTCATCAGCGCATTTGCATTTTCCTTGCTCCGGCTGATGGTTACTTTCGCAACCTTCTTCTGTCCATCCATAAGAGTTTCTAACATATCAGCAATTTTCTTCTGATTCACGGAACTGGACTTTTCCAGAGGCATAATCTTCTGACCGATAAAATTCAGCTTCTCATCCAAGTCCTGAAATTTCTTCTGGGAAACCAGATGGGTTGACTTCTCAGCTTTCATAATATCCACATATTGTTCTTCTGCCCGCTGACTGTCCAGTTCTTTCCATTTCATCCATGCGCTTATGGTTAACGTAATGGAAACTAAAGTTGCAATGGCAGCAACCCCAAGTATCGGATAATTCTCCTTCATATTAACAATCAGATAAATATCAACTAAAAATACGAAGATAGAAATTACTGAAAAAAATTGTATTTTAGTCTTTTGTGAATTACCATGTTCCATCTGCTTTCCTCCACTTTATAAAATATCAGAGTGTTCTTCTATCTCTAAGTCAAAGCATTCTTTGACTATTTTCTGCATAAGAAGATAATATCACAAACTACAGAATTTTGCAAATCCCCCTGTTGTAATTTTTTACTATTTCTTTCTCATCTTCGAATTCTTCTTTAACTTTATATATTACTCCGGCGGTTAAATATCCCAGTATTTTACTTGCCCAAACCTCCATCTGCGGCGTTGTCATCAATCGCTGTAGCACTCGCTACAGCTCAATCTTC
>NZ_JBQIOP010000092.1:0-5167 GCF_056822245.1 Petralouisia sp.
ACGCCCCAAGGTCTTAAAACCACTAATATCTGCAATTTTCAAGGTTCTTTCGAGCCTTTTCTTTTAACTCGGTTTTTTCATAGATTATTTGACACTACCATTGTAAAAATTACGTTTACTTGAATCTTAGCTTGTATATTAGTATATTACTATGCAAATACACATTTGTCAATATTAGATCTAATAATTAATTTTTTCACAATCTATTTGTTATTTTTCCACAATTCATAATGGGTTTCATCTAAAACAGCCAGTATTTTTCTCGCATTTTGCACAAAAAAAAGACAGAGCACACTGCTCTGTCTCAGTATTTCCCTTTCCTGCTTTCTCTATTAGCAGAACGGGAAAGTCAAATTATGCCAGTATTTTAATTATCTTTAAAATACTGGGGATACTTTTTATGTATAATTTCCTTATCAATTTCGTGCTTGGTCAAGTGCTGCTCCATTGCCTTCTCCCCTTTGTCCGGATTTTTCATTCGGATTGCGTCCAGAATGTTCATATGATCGTCAATAACATACATCTGATCCACTGTTTTCGTCCGCAGCGTCCGCAAACGGTCAAAATGCAGGATCATATTGCTCATCAGCCTGTAAATATGCGATTTATTTGTAATGGTAAATAATTCTTTGTGGAACTGATTATCCAGTTTCAGTAATTCCGAAACTTCGTTGTTCTCTAAATAAAACCGCTGCAGCTTTACATTTTTTTCCAATCCCTGTATTTTCTCTTCCTCTAACCCCTGACAGGCCAGGCGGATCACCGCCCGCTCCAGGGTCAGACGCATAAACTGCGCCTCCTCCACCAGATTCCAGTCAATCCGCGAAACAAAACTGCCCTTCTGAGGATAGATCTCTACAATCTGCCCCTTGCTTAATTCAATCAATGCCTCTCTGACCGGAGTTCTTGAAAGGCCCAGTTCTGACGCAAGCTCGTTCTCACTGATTCTGCTTCCTGGCTCCAGTTCCAGCATCACTATATTTTCTTTTAACACACGCAGCGCATACTCCCGCCCGATTTCCCGCCCATAGCGTTCACTTACTTTCATTCCCTGTCTCCAGACTTTTTGTACTTGTATACCACATCACTAGTATACAAGTTCTATTATAACCAAAACCTGGGAATATCGTCAACCCCGCTCTGAAAGAATCTGCGCTCTTTTTCTCAAACGGCCATGGGAAGGAAACCGGAGCTTATCTGACGTATTTTTTTAAAACTGCGCGCACTGCGCCTTTTGCAGCGGCCAGTTCTTTGAAATACTCCAAGACTCTCTCTGCCATTCCTGCTTCATACAAGTTTACGCCGAAAATCTCCGCATCCTTCAGCACCGGCTCCAAAGCAGCTTCTGCATCTGCTGTTTCACCAAGACGGAGTTCTGCCACATAAGGGCGCACCGTTTCCAGAAGCGGGTCCGGGCTCAGTTCAAATGCATTTCCTTCATCATCCACTGCCAAAAGATACCGAAGCCACCCGGCAAACACCAGGGGAATCAGCTTCAAATCCGCTGCGTCCAGTTCCGGGGACGCCAGATACGCCTTAATGGTTTCCCCAAAACGGATGGCCAGCTTCTGGGAAGTGTCCGTTGCGATTCTCTGGGGAGTATCCGGCATAAACGGATTGGGTATGCGGACATTTAGTACTGTGTCAATAAATTCTCTGGGATTCAGCACCCCCGGATCTGTTACAACCGGAAGCCCTTCTGTATAACCAATGGCTTCCACCAGTTTTTTTAATTCGGTATCTTTCATTTCCTCGGAAATCTTCTGGTATCCCAACAGGCATCCGAAGATTGCCAGGGCAGTGTGAAGAGGATTCAGACAGGTGCAGACTTTCATTTTCTCCACCTTGTCCACGGTCTCACGATCTGTAAACATCAAACCGGCTTTTTCCAATGCGGGGCGCCCGTTGGGAAATGCATCTTCAATCACCAGATACTCACACTCTTCTGCGTTTACAAATGGCGCAACATAGGTATTTTTTGAAGTAATAACCGGATCTGGCTCTTCCACTCCGTCTGCTTTCAGAGCCGCTTCCACGGAAGCATCCGGACGGGGCGTAATCTTATCAATCATGGACCATGGAAACGTCACTTTTTCTTTATCATTGACGTATGCAAGGAATCCGGCTTCTGCAGTGCCGTTCTCTGTCCATTTCCCGGCAAATGTATGGACTGCCGCATAAAGTTTATCCCCATTATGGGAACAGTTATCCATGCTCACCATGGCTATCGGACGTTCCCCGGCCTGATAGCGGGTGTACAAAAGCGACGTCACTTTTCCGATATAACTTTCCGGCTTTTTGGGCCCTGCCAGGAAATCCTTTTCCACTTCCGGAAGAAATTCGCCTTTGCCGTTGACCAGACTGTATCCCTTTTCTGTAATGGTAAAAGAGGCCATCTGCAGGGAATCTTTTCGGAAAATCGTTTTTAACCGCTCATATTCCGCTTCATCCTCTGAATCTAAAATACAGGATTCCACTACAGAGCCCACCACTGTTTTCTCCACAGTTCCATCTGCTTTCAAAGTAACCAGAATGGAATAGTCATCGTGAGGCCGGTTCATTTTCCGGATGATTTCATAATCAAACCCTTCCGCCACAATCAGCCCCCGATCCAGTTCCCCTGCATTCAGCAGGTTTTGCACTGCATTTGCCTGGAATGCCCGGAAAATATTTCCTGCCCCAAAATGAATCCAGAATGGATTTTCTTTCGTTGCCGCCGCAACGGCCCTGCGATCAAACTGCGGAAGGCGAAAGCCCGCCTGCTGCCACTGTGTTTTATGTTCAAGTCCTTGCTGATTTAACTTCATTTCTGTTCTCTCCTTTTCTTAAACCCTCTCTGATTGATTGCTCTGTTTCTTCTTAAGCCTATCTGATTTAATTACAGACTATGAACGCCTTGCCGCTTTCTCAATGGCCTCCCAGAGTCCGTTCAGATACGATGCCCCCAGCGCCCTGTCGTACAGCCCATATCCCGGCATAGCCACTTCATCCCAAATCATGCGTCCATGATCCGGGCGGATGGGGCCTGTGAAGCCAATTTCATACAGGGCTTTCATGATTTCATACATATCAAAGGAACCGTCGGAGGACAAATGGGCCGCCTCCTCGAAATTGTCCGGTGTAACAAATTTCAGGTTGCGGACATGCGCAAAATGGATTCTTCCTTTCAGGGAGCGAATCATATCCGGCAGGTCGTTTTCCAGATTCGTGCCGTAAGAACCGGAACAGAAGGTTACGCCGTTATGGGGGTTGTCTGTCATTTTCATCATTCGAAGGATGTTCTCTTTGTTGATGATAATACGGGGAAGGCCGAATACGCTCCATGCCGGATCATCCGGATGAATTGCCATGTTAATATCGTATTTATCACATACCGGCATAATTTTATCCAGAAAATACTTCAAATTTGCAAACAATGCTTCTTCGTCCACATTTTGATACAATTCAAACAACTGTTTTACATTTGCCATACGCTCCGGTTCCCATCCGGGCATTACCGTACCGTTGGTGTCTCCTGCAATGGATTCAAACATTTTCTCCGGGTCCAGCGCGTCCACGGCTTGCTGAGTATATGCCAGTACCGTAGAACCGTCGGGTCTGACACGGGCCAGTTCTGTACGCGTCCAGTCAAACACCGGCATGAAATTGTAACAAACCAGACGGATCTCCTCTTTTCCCAGATTTTCCAGTGTTTCAATATAATTTTCAATGTACTGGTCTCTTTCCGGCGCCCCTGTCTTGATTGCGTCATGGATATTCACGCTCTCAATGCCAGACAGATTCAGCCCTGCCGACTCAATCTCCTTCTTCAATGCCCGAATCCTTTCAGGGCTCCATACTTCCCCGGGCGCAGCGTCATACAATGTGCTGATCACTCCGGTCACCCCTGGAATCTGCCGGATCTGCTTTAACGTCACTGTGTCAAATTTCGCTCCATACCATCTCAATGTCATTTCCATCGTCTTTGTTCCTCTCTTTGTAAATTCACTGTTTTAAGAAAACACAACAGCACAGCCTGATTTTTGTCTGAAAATTCTGTATTTTCTGCTCCATGGAAATATTATACAAACGCCTCCTGTCATTTCCAATTGAAATACTTGTTATGCACATTGTAAAAATTGCGGTATCATGTTAGACTCAACTCAGATCATTTGAAAAGGAGTATGATTGTGAAAAAAGATTTGCAAACGGTATTCAGTCCCCGCCAATATATGCAGTCCAGGGATTTCGAGATTTATTATTACAGCGGCGGCCATTCCTACCATGTGGAAAACCACGCCCATAAACATTATGAATTTTATTTTTTTCTGGAAGGAAACGTTTCAATACAAATCCAGGGCAGGGAGCATCTGTTAAAAAGCGGGGACATGATTGTGATTCCTCCCGGCGTTCCCCACTTTGCCACCGTTCTCAGCCCCGAGCCTTCTTACCGGAGATTTGTATTCTGGATCAGTCAGGAGTACTGCAGCGGACTTCTTCAGGTTTCCCCGGTTTACACGTACCTGATGCAGCAGGCATTGGTCACCCAGAACTATATTTTTCACTATGATATGCTTGCTTTTAAAGCGCTGCAGGGGAAAATATTTCAATTACTGGAAGAGATTCACTCGGAACGATTTGGAAAAGAAGCAAAGATTTCCCTCTGTGTCAACGACCTGATTCTGCATCTGAACCGCTCTGTTTACGAATTGCAGCATCCGAAAACGCCTCATGAAGAATTAACTCTTTATCAAAATCTTCTGCAGTTTATTGAAGGGCATCTGGAGGAAGAGCTGTCTCTGAATCGGCTTTCACAAGAATTTTATGTAAGCAAATATCACATATCCCATGTATTCAAAGAAAATCTGGGCCTGTCTGTACATCAGTTTATTACGAAGAAAAGGCTTCTTCTCTGCCGGGATGCGATACTCGCTCATACGGCAATCGGAGAAGCTTGTATGATGTGCGGTTTTCAGGATTATTCCAGTTTTTTCAGAGCCTTTAAGAAAGAATTCGGAATGTCCCCGAAGGAGTACCGGGAAATTTTTATGAGGGAAGATTTGGAACATGGGCAGAGAAGGGAATCCTAATCGGGTAGGAGGTAGATAATTATTTTATCTACCGACCTCCCACACCACCGTACGTACGGTTCCGTATACGGCGGTTCCTTAGTTTTCACATACTTTCA
>NZ_JBQIOP010000093.1:0-5053 GCF_056822245.1 Petralouisia sp.
GATGATCGCTATCTTATCACAGAGGATGAAAAGCAACACATTGTTGAGACTTTTTTTTCCAGTATTCAACCTCTTGTACTAAAATCTTTTTCGCCCAAAGAAAAGAAAAAGGTTGTTATCCTTGGAAAAATAGCTGAACAATTTGAATATGGAAAAAAATACAGTGAGCATGAAGTTAATGAAATTCTCAAGCCTATTTATGCTGATTATATGACTATTCGACGATACCTTATTATGTACGGATTTATGGAGCGTACCAGAGATGGCCGACAATATTGGCTCACAAATTAGAAGGAGGAAAGGATGAAACCGATTATTGATCATATTCAAATTACGGTTAAAAATATGAAGATCGCAGAGCCGTTTTGTGACAAACTTATGCCCATTTTGGGATATAGTCTGACGGACAAAATAAGCGCCGTTATTGAAGAACACGATTTATATGTGGTTGAATATTTGAACGAAAGTTTTGATTTTGCTATATGTTCACCCCGTACAACTTTCAAAAGTGATACTATACACCGAAGAAAACCAGGAGCATTTCACCATATGGCATTTAGAGCTAATTCAAGAAAAGAAGTGGATGAGCTCTATTTACGTATCAAAGAAATAGGGGCAAATATAATTTATACTCCACGAATTTTTGAAGAACACGGTCCCTATTATTATGCGATGTTTTTCAAAGATTTAGAGGGGATCAAATATGAAATTGTGTTTAACAAACCGGAAAGTGAGGTGGTTTAATGTCTGGACGGGTATGGTTGTATTGTCCAGTGTGTAACAGCAAAACCCGCATACAACTTAGAGCAGATACTATCCTTGAAAACTTCCCCTTATTCTGCCCAAAGTGTAAGCATGAAACTGTAATATGTTAGTTGATTTTAAACCTGTTCGTTGCGCTTTCGTATCAGGAAAAGATGTAGAGGAATGGCTATGTAAAGAGATAAAAGTATGGAACCACAATATTTAAAAGAGTTGTAGCTCCATATGTTTTATATCATATCTGCAAGAAATATCACAGATTCTGCCGGATGATCCGGGTAATGATCCCCACAGCCACGCCCCGTTCTTCATCAATCCGGGTAACGGCAAAGCTCACATCATCCTTCTTGCCGGGAGTCCGGTAGTCATAGCAGGAGTGGGCCACAGCGTTCACCCGTTGGACAGCCGGATATAGACCACGCCTTTATGTACGTCCGTGACCTTGCCGGCATACTTGCTCTGGATGCGGCATTTTTTCAGGTTGTCATAGTTGGTGTTCTGGGACACGCTCTTGATGTCGGCCTTAATTCCCATATCCTCCAGGCTGTCACGGCGCACGTTCAGGATGCGCACAAGCACCTGGTCGCCTACGGAAAAACGCTCATGGGCATCCCCGATCCACTCCCAGGCCAGGTCGCGGGCCATGATGGAGCACTCCACTCCGAATACCTCCACCCGGATGACCTTCTCTGCCACGGCAATCACACGGGCCTGGGCAATGCGTCCCTCATAAATGCGGTACATGCCTGCCGCATCCGTATCCAGATAGAAGGTCTGCCGTTTCCTGAGCATGGCCTCCTTCCGGCTGGCGACCACGCTGCGGGTTTTGGAATCAATGCCTTTTACGATAAAGTCGATCTCCGCCCCCAGCATGTTGCCGAGGATCTTGTTCTGCCGCAGCATCAGCTCCGCATATTCCTGTCCGGAAGGGCTGCGGCCTACATTGATCATCATCTCCTTTAAGGGGATCACGATCCGGAAGCCCTTATAGTCTACGATGGTGATGGTCTTGCCGTTGTCCGTCTGCTCGATCCCGCCAAGCTGCCCGGTAAGGATACGTCTGGTACGGTAGGCATTGTGGATCTCATGCCAGATGGCGTCCCCACGGGATTCTTCCGTCTCCACTTCCCCGCGCACATCCAGTGTCAGTACCGGGGTCGCCTCTTTCCTGCCTCTGGCGGCGGTACGGCGGGAGGGGGATGCCATGGAGGGAGTCGCAGTTCCGGCTGTGCCTTCAGCGGAGGGGAAAGGCGTATCTTCCGGCCCGGCTCCAGTGGGTTCTGTTTCTTCCTGGGGAATGGTTTCTTCCGCTTTCTCTGCGGTATCATCAGCCAGCTTGCTCTTATCGGTATCAGCATCGGCCGCCAGGGGATCAGGCACAGCTTCCATGTTCTCCAGCATCTCTGTTTCTTCTTTCTGTGCTTCCCCGCCAGTTTCTGTAGAGGGTTTCTCTTTTTTTCTGCGGGTGGTGCGTCTGGTCTTTGCAGGGGTGCTGCCTGTTTCTGGTGAGGTTGCCAGTTCCGTCTGTGCTTCCCCGAAAGCATCGCTTTCCCCGTCAGCGCCATGCGTGGTGCCGGTGCCCCCGGAACCTTCCGGCCCCTCCCCGAAGATTTCTTCCTCTGTAAGCTCCGGGAGATCCCCCTCTGCCAGATCCGGTGCGGCAGCCGGTTCCTGGTCCATGCTGCCAAGCAGCTCATTTAAGTCCATGCCGTCCGCTTCAGGCGGTGTGCCCTCTCCGGGGAAGGCTTCGGCCTCTGTGCCCGTTCCGTCCAAAGGGTTGTTTCCTTCCATAGAAGGGTTTTCCAGTTCCATAAGTTCTTTTTTTCTTGCCATGTGTTTACCTCCATAAATGTTGTTGTTCTATTTCACAGCCCCAAAACGGGCCGTTCCATAGCAGTTGCATTTCAGGACATGATGGAATCCTTGTCCGCAGATACGATCCCGGCAGGCGTGCCGGAAGATACGGCAGGGGCAGCCTTTTCCGGCCCGGATGCCGGAGGGGCCGGCGCTTTCTGCTGTGCGCCAGGTGCCGGTGCTTTCACCGCATCTTTTCCCGCAGGCTTTGTCCCTGCTTTTGGGGCAGGCTTTGATGCTGTTTTCGTTGTCTATTTTGGTGCCTGCTTTTACGGGGCCGGCTTCGTCGGTTCCGGTGCGGCAGCGGCCTCCATTTCCAGGCGCCTCCATTCCGGGATGTGGGCGGATGCCTTGCAGGAGCGCAGCAGGGGGTATACATCGGAAAATGCAGCCGGCGGTATTATGAAAATCAGATTATCATAGATTTCTTTGTTCTCACTGCCCCACCAGTCGGGCGCATTTTGTAAAATATCCTCAAGCGCTTCCCTTGACAGGACAAAAACAGGAATATCCAGTCCAAACTGATTTTTTATCATTTCCTCAATCTTGTCCGTAAGCTTCCTTATATTATCTTCATCACTGGAAAAAATCACATTGCCGCTGTTCAAATATGTTTTCACTTCTACAAAAGCAAGTGTTTCAAATCCCTTCTTTAATTCTGCCATTGGCACTTTATTTTTCCCGCTTATATTGATACCCCTTAATAAAGCAATATATCTTTTCATATCCGCAAACACCCCTGCCACTTCCTGATTTATTTATTCATCAATCCAAACGCTTTTTCAAATGAGATACATTCTGTATATCTTCCATTCCACATGAACCCATTGTAATATTTATAAGAATTATCGGCTGATATATATGCATTATCAACCATACTGGTTTGCCGGAACAATCATTTTAAAACCGTGCTCAAAGCCACCTTTCACAGATGCATCTATACAGTAATCCGTCTACAGCCCAATAATAATACCTGAAAATCATATAACTCATTATTCATAATCAAATTTGGGATATCAACAACCAAAAGTACGATTCTATTTTCTCCTATTCATATGGACAATACCTGTTCAGACATTAAACTGCCTCTCCTTCCGGCTTGTTATACACAGTTTGTCATAAAACGGCTCTGCAACTTTCATATTCCTGCTATGATGGTATACGCTTTCTGAGATTGATAAGGCGAAATACATCATCCATAATTTCTCTATCCCGCACATCCAGCATCAACCATTTCTGTCCATTTCCGGTTTTTGTGTTTTTGAATACTGTCTGCACATAGTCGGAACATTGCGGCATAAGAAACTCTGCCTCCGTAAGTTCACGACTTCCTACAACCACGAGAGCAATAAAATAGCCCTGCATCGGATAGAGTGTACAAAGAGACTTTCCGCCTTTTTTATACTTAATATTCCAGCCTGCCTGCATAGAACAACGGCTGTGTTCTATGCAGGGCCTGATCCGATAGGTGGACTGAATACGGTTATTAAAATCTGTCCATAAAGAATTGTTAATGTATTCTGTGACTTGCTCCATTGAAGGAGATTTTTCCTTTGAATATAGCGTATTCCAATCCATTCTGAATTCCTCCTTAGCCTTTATTGTTCAGTGGCAGGGGCTTGACCCAAATTTCCATACAGGCCATCCCCTCCAGGTCACGGTAATATTTTTCTGCTGAGAAAGGCTCCGTGGTTAAATTGTGGCGGGGCAGCCAGATACCAAAAAGATATTTACCGGCCTGATCTAAAGAAACCGTTACCAAATCCTCAAAATTTTCTGCTTCGACTCTGCAAACGATGTATTCTCCTGCCGGGAGTTCCCTCTTAACAAAACCATCCTGCAGCCGGTCCGGAATATTTTGAACAAGGCCGCCTGCAAAATAAGTGAAAAAGTTCTGTACAGTACCTTCCCCATGGGACATTCCCATTTCTACAGCAGTATTTAGATTGGCTGCGATGGAAACCTTCTCCATGTGATAACGCTTCCAAAGCTGTCCCGGTACATCTACACCTGTGCTTTCACCAGCCGGCATTTGTTCGGAAATACGGACTTCCGTTTCCAGGCCAAGGTAAATTTCCGGTTTTTCCAATGTCCTTCTCTGGATTTCCAGGACGATATTTCCGGCCACCAGCGGAACCCCCTCGTCTACTAAAACATAATTCATGGAAACTTCCGGCCTGGCGAATGTATTGAGCATTGGCAAATCCCTCCTGTAGCTTTCAGGCGTAATCCCATACGTTTCCTTGAAAGCCCGTGTAAAATTCCCGTGACTTGAAAAGCCATAGTCCAGGGCAACGTCAAGAATCCTATGGTTGGTACTTTTCAGGTTTTCAATAACCTTTGCCAAACGGCGTAGCTTCACATATTCCTGAACCGGTTTGTTTACCAGCCTTTTGAATAATCGCTGAAAATAAAAGGGGGACAGACCGACAGTATT
>NZ_JBQIOP010000094.1:0-4780 GCF_056822245.1 Petralouisia sp.
TCTTTTCCCCGAAATCTTCATGCTGCATGTTATCCGCCAATCATTATCACCTCCAGTCTGTCATAAAAAATCACCGCTCCGGGGAAGGGCGGCGTTCCTGTGATTTATCATGCTGCGGGCGTATTCCCATGATCCGGTCCGTCTCCCTGCGGACCAGCCGGTCCACCGCCCCCAAATCCTCCGGCCTGACAGCGAACTCCCGGTAATTCTCATACCAGAGCCCCGTGACCGCCGCAATCGGCGGTAGCTTTTCCGGCCCTCCGGGAAAAAGGCGGTAGACCGGACCGCCGTCAAGGAGCATCTGCTTCGCTGTCCCCAGGGGTATGCGGTACATATCCATATCCGGGTTCTGCGCCGCCTCCATATACTCCACATTCAGCCGTTCCTCCAAATCCTGGGGCATATAGGAAAATGACTGCTCCTTCCATTGGCTGAACCGGTTAGAATAGCGGTACTGCCATTCCGTCACCTGCTCCGGCGCATAGAGGTAGCGCCAAGTTTTCAGGGCGTCCTTTTCGCACAGCTCCATTGATTCCCATTTTTCAATGCCTGCCTCCGCCTTCGTGCCGTCCCGGTATTCCATGCTGACGCCGTAGGGGCAGAGGGTATTCCTTTCTATGTCCTGCCGCAGCGTGTCAAGGTCCGTCATCAGGACATCCCCGTACAGCCGTCCGCCCTCCTTACGCTCCGTGTGGAACAGGAAAGCCCTTGCGCCGGGGTATTCCGTCATGGCGGCCATCCGATAAAGCTCTCCTGTGGGATAGTAGGCAGACAGGGCATCCGCAAGCCATATGTGTTTTTTTCCCATGACAGCGATAGAATCCGGCCCGGTGTTGGCTGCCAGTGAGCGCAGGTTGAATTCACTTTCCCGCAGGAAATCCCCGGCCAGGATATGGAGCTCATAGGCAAATATGCCTAAATCCGTATCACGGACTAAGTGAATCTGCGGAAGCGGTTCCTGTTTCAATTTGATTTCCTCCCTTCATTCTGTTTTTATCACCGGCTGCCTTTGTCATGGGAAGGCGCCGGCTGGTTCTTTATTGGCGCTGCCTTTACCGCCTGTTCCCGCATGGCCGCCAAAACGGAAGGCCGGCGCTGTGCCTGCTGTTCCAGCCCTTCCAGCGCGGCTATTGCTTTTTCTGCGTTCTTCTTTATGGTTCCCATGCAGGCACGGCTGGCACGGTAGGGGGCCTTGACATAGCGGGCAATCTCCCCGCCGGTCTTTGCCTGCTGTACCGGTTCCTTTCCCATCAGCGCCAGGCGCATATTTTTTAGGTGTTTTCCTGCCTCATGGTACTCGGAAACGAAAGCGTCGATCCTCTCCATTGCCCGGTTACTGGCCTGCTGGTGGTTTTCCGCCCCCTGGCGGATCGCCTCTAACGCCGGTTTCAGGTGCAGGAAATTGGCGAGCCCGTTCAATGCAATCGTACCGCGTTCCTTAAAATCCTCCAGGATATGCCTGCAGCCCTCAACAATCTTTCCCTTTAGCTCTGATAATTTCTGCTGCATGGAGGCAATATTGCCCTCCAGCGTCTTGCAGGTCTTTTGCAAGGAGGCTTTCAGGGATCGGTCCTGCATTTTCTGTAGGTCCTCCCGCATGGCTACCAGCTCGCCGACCGCTGTGGAAAGGCGGTCCTCCATCCCTGTGACAGATTCGATCAGTTTTGCGAAGTCCGCATAGGCGGGGGAATCATTTTCCTTTAAGAGCGCAAGCAGCGCCTTAACCTGCTCATTTTCCGCAATCGGCGTTCCCGTGCCGGAATCCGTATGTGCCCTTTCCTCCGCCATTTACGAATCTCTCCCCTCTGCCGGCGGCTGCCCTCCGGCAATCTTGCCGACGATCTCCGGCCCGGTCTCGTAAACCTGCATGAGCCGTCTGGCCGTGCCGCTGGGCTGCGCCGCTCCGCTGGTCCAGAGCCGGACCGTGGAAGGGGCGACATTCATCAGGAGCGCAAAGCCTTTCTCGTTCATATCCAGTTTTTTCATCAGTGCCTTAACCATTTCGGGACCGTAGTCCGGGCACCGGGCGGCTTCGGCGATCATCTGTAAAGCCGTGTTCTCTTTATTCATCATTCTTGGAATCCTCCTTGTCAAATTGAAACAGCCGCCTGTTTCCGGCGGCATTGCTGTTGATGGTCTTTCATCTGCGTTGTAACATGGAGCAGCATTTCGTTGTAGTCCTTTCCCATGCGGGGCGGGTTGACGCCCACACGGATATGCCGGAACCGCTGATCTTCATGGAGCATTGCCCTGATCCTCCTGGCATTTTTAAGGCCGCCGAGGTCGTTGTCCATGTAGAGGCTGACGCGCCGGATTTCCGGGTGGCGTTTCAGAAATGCGGTCAGCGCCACATGGGAAGTGCCGCCCAGGGACAGCCGGTAGCCGTCCCATTTCCAGCCTTTTAATTCCTGCAGCGCGGCGTGGGAGAGGGCGTCGATGGGCGCCTCAAACACCGCAACATGCCGGCTGCCCGGATTCCTGGGTGGATAGCAGAAGCTGTATTCCTTGTCGCTGCCGTAGACATCTTTCCTGAGGCTGCCGGCAATGCTCCGCATACAGGCAAACTTTGCTTTCCCCGCATCATCCTTTCCCACAAACACGCAGACCGGCTCGCCATGATACCGCGCCTCATAGAACAGCCCTTCCCGGAGACATCTGCTGATCACATCAGAACTGATCCCGCGCCGCTGCAGATAAGAAACGGCAGAAGCAGCGCACCGTCTGGCCCAGGGGAGGGAAAATGCTTTCTTCTCCGGCCCCTTATGCACACACCTTGTCGCTGCTGTGCTCCGATAAGCCGGCATCTGCCGGATTTCCCCGCCTGCCAGCGTATGGACCGCATCCACCAGCCCGTAGCCCCGTATCTGGATCAGGTAATCCAGGGCGTTGATACTCCGGCCCCGGCTGTTCCAGTACCAATACCTTTTCCCGGTCACATAGACCAGGCTGTCATGTTCCTTGTGGCGGTAATTGGGTCCGTCCCGTTTCAGAACCCCAGGCTCATGGAACTGCAGGTAGGCAAACAGGTCCGCCTCACGCGCCGCCTGAATCTGCTCCTTTGTTACGCCGGGCATGACACCGGCACAGAAATTCTTTTCATCGTGCCCCGCCTCCTTTCTGTGATGAAAAAAGACGCCGGAAGGCGCCTAACAGCCGTACAGGTCATAGTTGACCTCTGCACGGTAATAGCTGTCCATTGTTGCCGGGGCATTATACAGCGCCGCCAGCAGGTATGCCTTGATGTTCCCGACTTTGGTAGTGTTCCGGTCAATACAGTCAAAGACATACTCCAGATGACCGGAATTGATTTTCAGGAAGCGGCCCTTTACCACCTCCCTGGGAAAATCATCCCCGGCGATACGGATATATGGGCGCTTGGATAAAACTACTTCAAGCATAAGCTCCACCGTCTCGTCTACGCGTTCTTTCCCATACCGGGAAACCATACAGCCATACTCAATATTTTCTTTCAGGATTTCACGGTAAGCGTCTACCAGCTCTATCCGATCCATCCCATCCGAACGGCCTGCCGCCTCCGGCCCTGACGGATAGATTGATGGATGGGTCCTTGATATATCCGTTTTTGATTTTTTAGTTTTTAATGGATTAGTATTTAATTGTGCGGGATTTCCCTGTCCAGGTTCCCCCTGTTCAGGTTTTGCCTGTCCTGGATTTCCCTGTCTTGGATTTTCCCGTTTAGGTGAAAATGCCTGTTTTTCAGCGTTTACAGGCTTTTCATGGATGGTATATTCAATATCTCCGAGCTGCCCGTTCCCATAGCGGAGGCGCTGCCTGGTGAGATACCCGTGCCGCTCCAGCTCTTTCAGGGCGGTGGTGATTGAATCCACGCCGTCCTTACAGATATGGGCGAGCCCCTTTGTGGTATAGTCCCAATCTTCCGGCAGCGACAGCATGAGCGAGAGAAGCCCCTTTGCCTTTAAGGACAGTTCCGTATTGCGCAGGTGGTGGTTGCACATAATCGTGAAGTCCTTTGTTTTTTCTACCCGGAATACAGCCATAACAAAAACCTCCTTCCTTTTCCTCCGGGCTACAAGGCGCGGTCCCTGCGGTCATAGTGCAGATGGCCGCCCGGCGCAACCTTCGCATGGTTTTTCAATTTGACTTCGCCCCGTTCCTGACTGTCTATGAATTTCTGGTAGCCGGCATCCGTGAGGAACAGCCGCATCCTGTCGCCTTTATCCCCGACAGGGGCATTACCTGAAAGCACGTCAAAGACGATCATGTGCTTTACTTCCGGGTCGAAGCGTTCCAGCGCCATGATGTCATGCCCCTTCAATTTTTCCGCGCCGGATTTCTGCCTGGCCTCCGCCAGCAGTTCCCCCATCGTCTTAGGGCCTGCCGGAACCCGGTAGCTTTCCCGAATATCCTGAATGAGCGCCAGGCAGTCTTTTTCCGGCATGGCGTCCAGCTTTCGCACAAGCTCCGCCGCCGTTTTCCTCTTTACCGGGTCCGGTATATAGGGGAGGCACATGCGCAGCTCATAAGTGACATCTGATTTCCCATAGCCTTCCGTCTGGAAGATCAGGCGCTTTTCCATTTCGTTCAGTTCCATGTGAATCTCCTTTCTCCTGAAAATGGGTACAAAAAAGGGCGCCCACCTATAAAAGTGAAACGCCCACGGCAATCAGCGGCCAGGCAATACACCGGACCGCTGGCGCTATTAAATTTTGTCGTTAATGAAACAGCCTCCTTTTTTCGATATTTTTCTCGTCAGATTTCAACTTGGAAAAGGAATTGAATAAATGACGGCAAACGCTCA
>NZ_JBQIOP010000095.1:0-4568 GCF_056822245.1 Petralouisia sp.
GCTATCATTATCTCTAAAGCTGCCCTGACAGAATGGAATGGGTTTGACCCGGCTGGGTATCGTGCCTATGTCCATTTCAAAAACAGCGAGCAGTTGGGCGAAGAACTGATGACCTCTTATTGCAGGGAGATTGCGGAGGAATATCAGCTTCCTATGCCCAAAATGAACAGCAAGTATTTTGTCTATGCTTCTAAATCCTTTGATTTTGCACTGATGGCTGGCGTGACTGCCATTGCCCTGATCGGCGGCTACATTGTGATCCAGAGTATCTTCCGTATCTCCATCAATGACAAAATCCAGAGCTACGGACAGCTTCGGACGATTGGTGCGACGCCAAAACAAATCAAGCGGATTGTAAAACAGGAGGGACACAAACTCGGCAGTATCGGGATTTTGATTGGCACAGTGCTAGGCGTATGCGGCGGTTTTCTCCTGTTTTCCAAGGGATTTAACGTTGTTTCCTATGTGGCAATGGTTATTTTGACACTCATAAGCAGTTGGATCATGGTATCCGTTTCCATCCGTAAGCCGGTAAAAATTGCGGCAGGGATTTCCCCGATTGAAGCTGTCCGTTTCACCTCGGTACAAAAGAACATCCGCAGCCGGAAAAAGAACATCAAGCTCAATCCGGTTTCAATGGGAATTACGAATTTTAAGAGTGACCGAAAAAAGACAATCAGTATTATTGCGTCATTAAGCTTAGGTGGAATTATTCTGCTTGTGGTATCCTCCCTCGTTTTGCTGCGCTCCCCAGAGGCGCTTGCAAGACAGGTTTTCCCGGACGGTGACTATAAAATTTATTTGCTTTCTGAGTTGACAGAACAAGAAGTTATGGCGGCGGGAAATCCACTAAATGAAGAACTAAAGCAGGAAATTTTGTCTATTGATGGTGTAACCGATGTGATTGCAAAAAGGCAAAGCCTTCATGTAAATTATCGTTCCAACGGAATTGAGGGTGGTGGTATGTGTGATATACTGACTGAAAAAAACTATTCTGCGGTTGAAGCTGCATTGATAGATGGAACTATGCCACCGGATGCGCGCAGCATCATAATTGATTCGCATACAAGTAACCGTGATAATATAGGAGCAGGAGAAACAGTTGAACTTATCTCCGGGAAATCAACCCTTCCTGTTACGATATCCGGGGTATTTGACGGCGGCAGCATACCAACTAATGGACATGGAGCACTCCACCTTGACGGTCCGCTTGAATATGCACCGGAAGCATTATTCCATGAATTGCATCCAGAAATAACCTCGTTTGATTATTCATGGAGCATTGTAAGCGATCCGAAAAAAGCGGACCATGTAGAGTCTGAATTGAAAAATATTGTAGCCAGCCATAGTAATATTGCCTTAGATGAAATCAATACAGTGATTGAATATGAAGAAATGACAAATTCTTTTGCGTTTGGCAGTATGGAGATACTTTCATGGTTGGTATTTCTCTTTGGCGTTATCAACCTTATCAATACGACACTCTCTAACCAGATAGCCCGAAAGCAGGAAAACAGTGTTTTGCGTTCCATCGGTCTGACCCAAAAGCAGCTATGTAAAATGAACATCTGCGAGGGGCTGTGCTATGCGCTCTTTGCAACATTGGCGACGCTGATCGTTGGGCTTCCGGCTTCCATCTTTGCTTGCAGAAAAATGAGCATAGGTGCTTTTGCAGGAAATGTAGTACCTTACAAATTCCCTGTTTTGGAAATGGGCCTGTTCATTCTGGTGTTGTTCGGAATGGAGATAATCTTGTCTGTATGGACAATTCGCAGACAGAAAAAGCAATCCCTGATTGAACAAATGCGGGCGATGGAATAAGCGTATAAAATTTGGAGGAATTTTGTAGTTTTTGAGAAATAGGAACAAATTGTGGAATAAGGAGGTGGCAGACTATGACATGGCCTTTTGAAAATGATACCAGTGGCATAGTAAAGCGCATATCAAACCGCAGTATATCAGCAAATCGAAAAAGAAATATCTTTATTGTTTTGACGATTGCACTTGCCAGCGCATTGCTGTCTGCTATTGTCCTCTATGGCTTTGGGGTTATGCAGGAAACGCAGAAACGCAACCAAAAAACAGCGCAGATTATGTATCATGCGATTTCTGAACAACAGGGACAGGAACTATACAAGCAGGAAGAAATTGCGTGGGTCGGGGAATTTTTTAACGCATTTTCTGAACAGGTAAACCATTCAACCGTGAATTTTACTTATGCAAATGCAGATATGCTGACATCCCAGAGTATGCCCTATTCGGGAGATTTACCAGCTTCGGAGGATGAAATTGTAGTACAGGAATCCTTTTTGGATAGTTTGGGCTATTCAAATGAATTGGGACAGACAATTCGAATCCCCTTTTCTGACGGCACTGCCCATGATTTCAAATTGACGGGAATCTTAAATGTGAAAACCGGCGATATTGGACGCTATACAGCCATTATATCGAAAGAATTAGTAAGACAGCAGTATGGCGACGAGGGCATGATTGATTTTTACATTGGGCTGAAAGGCGCTCAAAATATGAGCGAGGAAGAAGCCGCCAACTATGCAAATACTCTGGCACAGCAATTAGAAATTTCCGATGATAATGTGATTGTCCGTTCCACTTATTTCAACATAAAGGACGAAAATCGTGGAAGTGATATGCTGTTCTACTTCTTGATCGGTTTTATAACTTTCATTGGTTCCGGCATTGTGATCTATTCAATTTTTTATATTTCAGTAGCAGGCAGTATCCGTAACTATGGACAGCTTCGTACAATCGGAACAACAAAGCGACAGATCAAAAAGATGGTTTACCGCGAGGGAAAATTACTTGCGGCCATTGCTATCCCGATTGGGCTGGTTATTGGAAATGTGATTGGGTATTTTCTGGTTCCTGCCGGTTGGTACTGGCTGACTGCTTTATGTGTGACGGTCGGGGTTGGCCTTTTTGCATTTATTATTGTGATGATTGCTATTCATACTCCTGTAAAAAGAGCTGCGGCAGTATCTCCGCTGGAAGCATTGCGATATTCCGATTATCAGGGTAAAATGAAAGAAAGTTCCGTGTTGCACCGTAAAATAACGCCTGCTTCACTTGCTAAAATGAATCTGTCCAGACAAAAGGCAAAGTCCACTTTAACAATACTTTCTCTTTCACTCGGCGGAGTATTGGTTGTATTGATTTCGACAATGTTAGTTTCCTATGATGGCGTTGCAGAGGCAAGAGGCAGGGTGTTCCCTGTCGGTGAATTTAACATCCAGCTCAACGCAAATCAATCGTGGGACACTGCCGGTATTTCTTTGTCTGGATTGCAGCAAAAGAATTTTCTAAATGCCGATTTTGTAAATGCAGTAGAATCTATTGATGGCGTTACAGGAATCAAGCGCTGGTATTACACAGACGCAGAATATCTTGTAAATGGCAATTCTGGAAAATGGATTCAGGGCTTTTGCCGGGATGAGCAGCAGAATTTGGAGAAAGAGCTATTTGCAGGCACGATTGATTATGATGAGCTGGTGGCAGGCAATGGAATTGTCTTACTTCAAGAGCGTGCCGATCTCTATGATATTGAGGCTTCGTTGGGTGATACCGTCGAAGTGGACTATAAAACCGAATCCGGGCAAATTCGCACAAAGACCTATACAGTCATGGGCATTGTAAACGAATATTCTTACTCCGGCTTCTCAAAGTGCTTTACGCTTCCAGAGCAGCTTATGAATGAAGCGACCGGGATAGATTGCACAGGTACGATTTCCGTAATTACCGATATGGAAAAATTTGATACGGTTGAAGCCGCATTAAATCAACGGATAGACGGAAATAGCGATTTGGTTATGGAAACCATAAAAGAAAGTATCACTTATTATAGCGGGCTTCAACAACTTTCTTTCGGGGTATTGTTGATCGTGGCTGTTATTGTTGTGTGCTTTTCTTTAATCAACCTTGTCAATACGACAATCACCAACTTCTTATCCCGTAGGCAGGAAATTGGAATGTTACAGGCGATTGGTTTGAGTAAAAAGCAGCTTATCAAAATGCTGTGCTATGAGGGGCTAATGTATTCAGTTTTTGCTACGCTGGTAACATTGGTTTTGGGGACTGGACTGAGCTTCCTATCCGTACAGGTAGTTGTGAAAACGATGAATCCATACTTTTACTATTCATTTCCGTGGCTGATCGTATTGATATATTTAGCAATCCTGCTGATTGTGCAATTCACCTTGATTTCTTACACAACTGGAAATCTGAAAAAGCAATCTCTTGTTGAGCAAATCAGGACGATGGAATAACCATATGAGATCGGCGGGGCGGCGTATGCTGCCCCGCTTTTTTCGCAATTTCTCAAAAATTTTTTTGAAATGTCCGAGCTTTGTAACAATTCAGCCTGTTTTTCTGCCGAAATCAAAGGCACCTCGGACATTTGTGTAACATTTGTAGTGTATGCTTGTGGTAAATCAATATTGGGGGTGAAGATATATGAAAAAGATACTGCTGATCGACGACAGCGACACCTATACATGGTGTCTGCAAAAATACTTACAGCACCGGGGCTACCCGGTGAAAACGGCTTGTACACT
>NZ_JBQIOP010000096.1:0-4486 GCF_056822245.1 Petralouisia sp.
GAGACTTGGGAAGGAAGGCGCTCCTGACTTCCTTAGTCTCCGTTATCGGTTAGTTCGCCGAAACGCCGCCCGGTTTGCGTGAGACAAAGCCCCCGGCCCCGATTTTCCGTCCGTATCCCAAAAAAATAAAATATTCACCCCCTCGAAAAGACAGGAGCCCTCCCATGAAGAAAAAAATCCCCCCAAAATCCCTAAAAAAGAAAATCCTCCTCTTTATGATACTGTGCTGGGCCGTGCCGGTTACAGTATTTTTTGCATTTACCACAGTGTCCTACCACCAGGGAATTGTAGGAAAAGCCGAACGGCTGATGGAAGAGGAACTGCAGAATATAGTTTCCTTTGCCTCCATTCGGATTGGCGACGCCGTTAGCCTCTGCCAGCGCCCTTCCTATGAAAAAACCTGGGAAAATGCCTGGAAAAGCTATGAAAACGGAAGCAATACCAGAAACGAATATCTGCAGGAGGTCAACACCAGTCTGAAAGGAAAATTTTATCAGGACGAACGGTTTAATATGTATGCCTATTACTGTTACGGGAGCCCGGACTGTTTTTCCTCCAGAACCGGAATTTCCTACAACAGCTATCTGGAGGAGATTCAGCCGGGCCTGGAAGATATTATCGCCATGGATTCTTCTTATTCCTATGTACGGGTGACAGAGGGCCGGATGTTTATTATCCGGAATCTGTATACCACTGTGGATTATGTGCGGTTTGGAACGCTTGTGGTGGAATTGAACAAATATAAAGTATTTCAGGATGTGTCCCAGGACGTCAGGGAAAACATGTTTATCTGCATCGGCAGCGGCAGCGACATACTGGAGCTGGGAATTCCCAAAGAACAGGAAAAAGAAGAAATGGCGGCCCGGCTTTTGAAGCAGTATGACAGCGGAAAAAGAGAGCGGATAGACTGGATCAGAGACAGGAATTACACCGGCTGCCTTTACCAGAAACAGTATGATACTTACCATATGGGAGCGGTGCTTTTGGCAGAGCGGGCAGAACTGTATTCCAGTCTGTATGAATTCTATACGATTGCTTTTTTACTGATGATTCTCTTTGTGCCCCTGGTATATTATGGCGTTGATTTTCTCAGGCGTCACATTCAGGTGCCCATCGGGCAGATTATGCAGGCTTCCAAGCGGGTGGAGGCCGGAGAAATGGGGGCCATGGTGGAGGGAGAAATGCCCAATGCAGAGTTTCAGTATATGAAAGAGAGATTTGACAGTATGTCCGGGCAGGTCCGCTGTCTCTTTGAATATGCATATGATGAGAAGCTGGCCCGCAAAGACGCCCAGATCCAGGCATTGCAGGCGCAGATTAACCCCCATTTCCTCAACAATACCCTGGAAATGATGAACTGGCAGGCCCGGATGTCGGGAGATACGGTAATTCCCAAAATGATTGAGGCGCTGGGAACCGTTCTGGATTACCGGATGAACCGGGCCCAGGTAAAGGAAATTCATCTCACGGAAGAGCTGCGGTGCGTCAACGCCTATTTCTATATTATGTCCATGCGGTTCGGCCAGCGGCTGAGGATCGAGCAGGAGATTGACGAAGAACTGCGCTATCTGATGGTGCCGCCCCTGATTTTGCAGCCCCTTGTGGAAAATGCCGTTGTCCACGGCGTGGAGGTGATGGCAAACGGGCTGATCCGCCTGAACGTGTACCATGACAGGGAGCATGTGTATCTGGAGGTGCGGAATACGGGAAAAGAGATGACAGAGGAAGCAAAGAAGAAAATAGAAGCCATTCTGGAAGGAACAGAGGCTCAGATTCCCAAAGAGCCCGGCCGCCATACTTCCATTGGAATTCAGAATGTGAACCGGAGAATCCGGCTGATGTACGGAGAAGAGTATGGGCTTGCCATCGGGCAGGAGGCGGACTTTGAGACAGTGTCCAGGATTACAATTCCCTATGAGAAAAGGCAGGAGGAAAAATCGGCAAAAGAACGGAACCTGGTGGAAGAGGAATTGAAAAACATAGCAAGATTAAACAAATAATGTCAAACCGGTCTAATGCTTTTTGTATGCTTTGCCCCTATAATATGGATATAGCTAAGGAACTACATAGTGAGGTTAACAAAAGGAGGATTTACTATGAAGAAAAAACTATTGGCAGTATTGTTGACGGGGGCAATGGCGGCATCACTTCTGGCAGGCTGCGGAAGCAAAAATGCAGATTCCAAAGAAACGTCAAAAGACGCAGGACAGGAGGCAGAAGAGCCTGTTACCTTAAAGACCGTGTCCATGTTCGGCGGGACAGACCCCAACAAAGAAGCTTATGAATCCATCAATGCAGATTTTATGAAAGAGAACGGAAATATCACCATTGAGGACAATTCCCAGACTTCCGATGAAGAGTGGAAAGCAGCGGTAAACGCAGACTTTTCCGTGGGAAATGAACCGGATGTCATTCAGTTTTTTACCGATGCAACGGCAGACACGATTGTTGCCACAGGCAAGCTGGTTTCCCTGGAAGAGATTCGGGCAGAATATCCAGACTATGCCAAAGATACCCTGGATACTGCAATTGAGGCGTCCACCAATACAGACGGCGTGGCAAGGGCAGTTCCCACCACCGGATACTGGGAAGGGCTTTACTGCAACAAGGATTTATTTGACAAGTACAGCCTGGAGCTTCCCACCGACTGGGCGTCCATGGAAAAAGCCATCACCGTATTTAAAGAAAACGGGGTGATTCCCATCGCCTGTTCTTTGAACAACGTGCCCCATTACTGGATTGAGTATCTGATGCTCTATGCAGCAGGGCCGGAGGAATACACATCCGTTCCGGAGACAGCGCCGGAAGGTTGGGTTAAGGGACTTGAAATGTTCAAAACCTTAAGAGATATGGGCGCGTTCCCGGAAGATACCGATACAGTGGACGACGCTTATGTGGGACAGCTGTTCCGTGACAAACAGGCGGCAATGCAGCTGGAAGGCTCCTGGTATACCGGAAATATCGAAGATACGGAAAACACCGTTGTTGTGGCATTCCCCGGCGTTCCGGATCAGAAAGCGGAAGCAGGTTCGAAAGTGGGAGGCATTTCTTCCGGATTCTATATCACCAAGAAAGCATGGGATGATCCGGCCAAAAGAGATGCGGCTGTGAAATTTGTCATGGCTCACACCAGTCAGGAAAGCGTTCAGAAATACTGGGAAGCTACCGGCGCGGTATCCCAGACTGCAACAGATATAGCGTGCCAGTTATAGGTACATCAAACAAAATACAGGGCAGGAACACACTATTTAACCTATGAAGGATAGACAACGGATTTAGCATTTGTGGTTATGTTTTTTGTGATTGAATTGGATGAGAAATGACACGATACGATTGGAAAAATATATGGATTTTTTTGATATATCCATGTATAATAAAAAAATAGGTGGAAGTATTTTATGGAAAACAATAAAGAATTAAAACAGGCAAAGAAAAGAACGGAAAAGATTTATATTACGGATATTGCAATACAAAAAGTGCCATATATACGATATAAAAACTTTTCAGAAAAACAAAATATGATTATGCGGCAGTTAGCAAGAGATGTGTTGTCATTATCCAAAGAATTTAATGACAGCAATGAAGTGGCAATTACTTGTGATATTGGTGCGGATATGCCTTTAGATGAATACGGAATCAGTTATGGAACAGAGCATAGCGTGCAAATAACATCAGATACGCTGTCAAACCATATACTGACATCGGCAGACAGCGTATCAGTGGTTATTCTGCACAACCATCCTTCATCACAGACATTCTCACTTGAGGATATACGTTTTTTCCTTGTTTATTCTACGGTGACTGTTATTTCCGTGGTGTCAAATCAGGGAACGATTCATTACTTGTATAAAGATAAGAAATATGATTTTCATAAAGCATTTGCTTTGTTTAAGGAATTTGTCGCAAAAGCAACTAAAAATCTTACAGTAAAAGAGCATTATGATTTAGCGCTTTCTTTTTTGAAACAGTGTGGAGAGGCAGGACTATTTTATGAATGAAAGGGGATTTAAAATGAGAGAAGAAGGCTATCTGAATGATTTATATTATGAGGACAGACCAATGCGGCTTGTTGTTCCAGATCCACTTCAAAAGGCAAACGAACAGGAATTAGAACAAAGCAGGAAGAAAAATCGGGAAATGATAATGTCAATCAGAAAAAGGCAAAGAGAAATGGCGATCCACAATGCGCCTGAGTTGCTGGATGATTAGAGCGTAAAGTGGTGTTGATAATGAATCCGTTTTATTATTGGCAAAAGAGGGTTGCAGTGGCAATCCTTTTTTGATTTTCCCTGTTTTGACTAAAAACTTGCTTGAAATACAGCAGGTCTTTTTGTGCTACAAGGCTGTATAGGGAGATAATAAAAACATATATATTGATAATTCAACGATAGTGTAAAATTTTTTTCGGAAAATTTAAGAAGGGAACTCTTTTTTGTGGTAGAGTATAAGTGCCTAAACAAACACCCGCACAAAAGAAAGGAGTTCC
>NZ_JBQIOP010000097.1:0-4426 GCF_056822245.1 Petralouisia sp.
ACATTCAGGGAGCCATTGACGTAGATTTCCAGCGCCGTAGCGATATTCTGCGCCTCCGGCTCCGCCTGTTTCAAAAGCAGCTCATACAAGTCACCCAGGACCGGCATATTTTCCGGGCGGGGGTCCTGCAAATAATCCCGGTACACAAGCCTCGTGCAGCGGTCAATGATGGTCCTCTCAATCGGGGAAAGCCCTTCCTTGCCACCGATAATCAGGTCACACAGCGACAGGATAAAATCGCTTTTCAGTGTGATGGGGTTTTCATCATCCGAATAGTCCAGGTTAATGTCCATCGGATTGATATAGTTGGTGGAGGTCGGGGAAATGTCAATGACCTGCCCCTGGGCGCCGAACTGCTGTACCAGAGGCCCGTACTCATTTTCCGGGTCCGCAATAATGATGTCATCCTCCGTTAAAAGGAACACATTGACGATCTCACGCTTGGCAGAGAAGGACTTGCCGCTGCCGGGCGTTCCCAGGAACAGGCCGTTTGGATTCTTTAAGTTCTTGCGGTTCGCCATAATCAGGTTATTGCTTAAAGCGTTCAGGCCATAATAAAGCGCCTCGCCCTCCTGGAACAGCTCGCAGGTCGTAAATGGCACGAAAATGGCGGTGCTGCTTGTCGTAAGCCCACGCTCAATTTCAATCTGGTTCAACCCTAAGGCAAGGGAGGACATAAGCCCCTGTTCCTGCTGGTAGTCCAGACGTTTCAGGGCACAGTTATATTTCTGCGCAATACCGGAGGCAGACAGAATATCATTAAACAGCTTTTGCCTTTTGGAAGCGATATTCTCCACCAGCACCGTCACAAGAAACATGCGCTCATTCCGGCTCTGCAAATCCTGTAAGAGATTCTTCGCTTCTTCGCCGTAGGTGGCAAGGTCGGTAGGTATGATGTCCATGTCATACCCGGCGCGGACCGCTTTCTTCTGTTCCTCAATGGTCATTTTCTGCAGATCGGACATCTTGCGCTTGATGTTCTTGATCGCCTGGGCCTGGTCGATGGACTGGATATGCAGATTCACCGTCACGGCGTCGTCCAGGTCTAAAAGCTCCGCCAGCAGCCGGTCCGTCAGCTCCGGCGCTAAAATCTGCAAAAAGGACACCGCCCCGGAATGGTCGGCCACCCGGAAGGTCTTTCCGTCATTTGAGAACGACAGTCCGGAGGGCGCAATAAAATCTTTTGTGGAAAGTCCGGTTTTCGGCAGGTCCGCCCAGGTAAAATGAAACTTTTCCTGCCCGTCCGGGTGTAGCTGGCTGTGAAGGAGCTCCAGGCGTTCCAGCCCGTCTAACGGCTTTGCCTGTGCCCCTAAGGCTTTGAAATTTGCCAGCACGTCGGCCTCGATCCGCTCCAGGCGCATCTTCGCGGTGCGAAGGTCGTCAGCCTCTATGCCGAAGGTGATATATTTCCGCTTGGTAAGGCCGTTGTTGCCTTTTTGGAGCTGGCCCTTTAACATATCCCCATACTCTTTGCGGATTCCGTCATATTCGTCACCGCGGATGGGGATGTCGATACTGCGGGCGAAATCCTGCATATTGGCCCGCTGGTTGATGAAGGTAAGCTGCACATGGATCGAAGCGTCAAAATAATTGAGGAAATCACAGTAGCCCTCAAAAATCTGCGCTTTGTCATCCGCCTGTGCAAGCTGGTAGTTAATATCGAAAAACTGCACCGTCTTGGTGTAGAGCTTATCATTCAGCCGGCAGATTCCATCCCGATACATTTCCTTATAGGGAATACTCTGCTGGACCGTCTGCGGGGCGTCCGTTTTCAGCCCGGCAAAAAAGCCGCCCTTTTTAGGCGGCCTGGTGCGGACAGTCTTATTTCCGCTTGTCTTTGCATCGGCCCTGGCCTTTTTTGCCTGCCTGATGTTTCTTTGCAGACGTTTTTCCTGGGCTTCCTGCTGTTTGGTTTTTGGCAATCCTCGTAACCTCCTTCTTTGACATGGATTTATACAGGTTTTCCGTCCGGTATGGGCGTTTCTTCGGCCAGAGCTTATAGCGGAGCCTGTTTTTCAGAAGTTTCTCCGCCGGCTGTCCGTCCCGCTCATACATGGCGAAAAAGAAAAAGGGCATCATAAGCCCGATCATCAACAGCACCGCCGCCGAGTTGCCAATAGCGCCGCGAGTAAGGAAATATACCGGCAGCCCCACCAGTGCGGCCAGGCTGAAACAAATAAGCTGGCGTTTCGTCAGGTTAAATGCCAGCTTGGTCTTGACTTTCGTTAAGTCTTTGGGTACAGGTACATAGGGCATTGTTTTCACCTCCAATCGTGATATGCCATCAGTATTTATCCGGTTCCCTCATGTCCGTCTTTCCGGGCATCGTGATACTGGATTCCACCTCATTGCCCCACACATCCCAGCCGGGGGTCTGCTGCCTTGCGAACAACTCGACCCTGGGGACGTCACCCATAAGTTTCACAATCTTTTCCCGCACCTCGTCCGGCTTCTTGCTGTGCTGCTCGATATGGGAAATCACAAACTGGTGGATTCCCGCACACTGGCGTTTCGGGTGCCCCCTGGTCGCCAGTAAGCACACCTCCGCATTTGAGCGGGTCCAGAACCCCATCCCATAAAACCAGCTATCTGCTTTCCGGTTCTGTTTCAGCCAGAGGAAGGCCAGTGTTTTATATTTGAATCCCCATGCCTCCATAACACGGAACGCCTCATTAAGCTGCGGGAAGGTGGCCCATAGAAAAAGCGCACTGTCTTTGGCTGCAATATCTGCAACCGGCAGCGCGCATATTTCTTCTATGCTCATGGTGGGGTAATGGTTTTCCGCCACCCCATTGCCGCGTTTCCTATCATAACGCCAAGGTGGATCCGCATACACGATGCCATATTTTCCAGCCTCCGGCATTATCGGGCCTGCTCATTCTTGGCAGGAGCGGATTTTGCCGGCGGCGTTTTGACCTTGCCGGCATTATCCTTCAGGGCGCCGGTCAGGGAAGGTTTCTCCGCCGCTCCCTTTGTCGCTTCAAGGGTGGCCTGCAAATTTTCAATCGCCTGGCCGTACCCGTCGATCAGGGCATCGTTAAGCTGCCTGCGGAAATCCGCCGTCACCGGCCAGCAGACATCCCTCCATTTTCCCTGCTTATCCTGGGTGGAAGGCATGTTGACATACAGACCGTTTTCACCGGAGCAGATGCGGAAGCCGTCAATCTTGAAACAGTCCCCAATCGTCACATTGGCGTAAGCCAGCAGGTTCCCCATCGGGGCAATCGGGCGCACAGTTACATCCAGCTTCAAGCCTCCGCCCGCCTGATTCTCCGGCACCTGTACCTCCGGCTGCATGGATTCATTGTTTGTCTTACTCATATAAAAAAGTCCTCCTTCTTGTTAAAATGTAGGTTGATTACACGCTAATGCGAGTTAAAAATGCTTTTGGATAGCGAGCCTGTCTTAAACAGGGCAAAGGCCAGCAGGACCGTATAGCCTGCCGTGCCCCAGATTGCGCCGTGAATGTCGCCGGAAGAAGGGATCGACTGGACCAGCACCGCGTAGATTGCAACGCAGACCAGGATCAAAAACCCCTGGAAACCTAAAGCAAACAGGGAACGCAGATAATTTGTCCCCATCTGCCCCCATTCACGGTTTGCCATTGTGGAAAAGGGTATGGGTGCCAGGCTGACTGTAAGATATATTTCAATCATACGGCCATACACAATGACAAAGATCACGATGGACAACACCCACATGCACAGGTTGATAATGTTGGTCTCCAGCCACAGGCCGATCAGCTCCCACATCCCCATTGCTTCAAGCTGCGTTTCCAGGTCGGCCAGCACAGCGGTGACGTCCATGTTCCCGTTTATCACGCCGGCGCTCTGGCTCACCACATTCTGGGCGACGTCAAACACCGCCATGACGATAGTAAAGCAGTTGGTGAGCAGGTATGTGGCAACAAAGGTTTTGAAAATCCACTTGAAGATGTTGAACGTATCAAAATCGTGCATGTTGTTCTTTTCCAGGATCATCTGGATCAGCTCATAGACAAGGACAAAAGTCAGGATAATTCCCGCAATGGGAATGACGACGGTTTCAGAAAGATTCTGGATCATGCTGAACACGCCGCCATTCCAGCCCTGCGGTGTCTGTCCTACCTGTGAGGCCACATCCGAGACCTGGCTGTTGACGGACTCAAAGATACCGGTGTATTGTCCTGTGATTGCTTCGATTAAGCCCTCTTTAATCCAGTCTGTTATCCTTTCAAACAGACTGCCCATCGGCTATTAACCGAACAGGCCGGATAACAGCGGGATCAGCGTGGCACCCACCAGCGCAATACCTCCGCCAGCCATGAGCTGTTTCATGCCCTGTGACTTTGCTCATGTTAGATAAAGAAGTAAAAGAAGTGTAAAAAATTTTGCCGTTCCCTGTCCGGCTGACTGCCGGACGGGTCGGGCTTTAGTCGGGCAATTCT
>NZ_JBQIOP010000098.1:0-4348 GCF_056822245.1 Petralouisia sp.
AACGCCCCAAGGTCTTAAAACCACTAATATCTGCAATTTTCGAGGTTCATTCGAGCCTATTCTTTTAGCTCAGTTTTTTCATAGATTATTTGACACTACCTGTTTTCTTAGCATTCTGTCGTAGGTTAAAATTATTATAGCGAATGGAAACGGGCATGTAAAGCGATAAAGCAGCGGAATTGTGAAAAGCGGCAAATGGATTGCTGCTGAATTACTTTTCAGGTAATGTTTACTCCTCTTTCAATGAAATCAGTTGTGAATATCTGGAATTTGCTGAGGTGTATGAACAAGTGTGCAGGCTCTTAAATTGGCGGTCTTACGACCGCCAACAAAAAACAGATATATTGCTTGATAAATCCAACTTTCCTATAAGTTGAGATGCTACTCTCCGGTTTTCGGACTCTTTATTTTTCCAGTGTTAGCAGTATCATTTTTCCCATTGGCAGTGGCAGTTGTAAAATTATCAGTATTCTTCTTAATGTCTATGACGTTACTGTTATCATCTTTAGTGGCAGCTTTTTCTCTGGCAGTATTTTCTATAACAATAACATAATCAGACGCATGGGAGAATGGAGGGCTTGTAGTTTCGTCTGCCCCAATCTGCCCGGAATTTACAAAAATTAGTTTTCCGCTGCTGTCATAGTAAACCCGCCATCATGCTTAACCTGCCGTATGACAGGCCGCATGGCCATCCTACTATGGAAGCTTTAGCTTTCATAGTAATATAAATTGCCGGTTGCGCCGCTGTGCTCAGAGCCAAGGTTCAAGGTAAGATCCGCCCGGAAGCCAAAGTCTCCGTTATGGGTCAGGGAAAGCTGTGTAGTAGGCTGATCTCCGGCAATCGACTTTACCAGGCTTGAGGGGACTGGATTTGTGTCTGTTTTAACTTCCATATCAATGTCCTGCAGTTCTGTTGCAGATACATTTTGGCCGCTGATGGTCCAGGAGTAACCTTCCATATGAAGGGCAATGTTAATTTCTGTTCCCTTAATTGCTTCCAGAACTTCTTTTGGAATGACGGTGGCTTTTCCCATATCAATGGAGATGGTTGTCCCAGGTTCAGCGTTTTCAATTTGGGTTATGATATTAGCAATCTCTTCGTCTGAGAGTCTTTCACCTGTTATTTCATCGGATGCGCCGTCTTTCAGTTTTGAATCCGCTACTGTAAATTCCATATCGTCTTTGACAGTTACGGTTTCCCCTTTGGCATAGCCCGCCCAGATGATGTCTTGATACTTTTCGTTTTCCGTAGGCAGGGTGAATTGAGAATTTCGGTCAACAACGGAATATTGACAGCTGCCGTCCGGGTAGTTCAGCGTCACTACACAATTGTAGTATAATGCCTGGAACTGAATTTTTTTGTAGCGTGTCTGGTTAATTTTTACAGAGTCTGTCCATTCTGACAGTCTTAATCCGGCAAAGTGGTTTGCAGATTTGAAAGCTTCGCTGGCTTCCCCTTTGATTGCGGCGTCGGAAAGACCTTCGCCGGACGCCAGTATCATTTTATTGTCTGATGTGATTTTTCCGTCTTCTCCCCGATAGGTGCAGGTGGCGTCTATGGTAGTCTTTCCTTTGTAAACTACCACGGCATCTAAGCTTGTCATAGTTCCGGAAAGTGTTCCATCTAAAGAGGCTTCCGGCAGAATCCATGTTTCGAATTCCAAGTTGTTGGTTTCTTCCGGAGCTTCCAAATCTGCCAGCGCGTCGCTTATTTTAGTCCCTTCTGAGTATTTTTTGTTGATTACTTTGGTACTTTCCTTGCCGTCTTTGTCCATATATCTTGTATTCCAGGCCACCTGGCAGTCTTTGTAGAATGCTGTAACAGAAATGGATGCGATGTCACCTACAATGGTGTTCTCATTATGGAAATCATCACTGTAAGTCAATTTAAATCCGTCAAAATCCTCTGTATAGGCGTCTTCTGGCAGCTTCAGGTTGTTTAATACCTCTTGGAAAGTTGTTTCTTTGTTTACAAATTGCGGGAGATTGACAGAGTTGATCCCGCTGTCTTTGGTCAGGTAGGAAAGGGATACGTTTGCGCAGCCTTTGTCATAGGTGGCATAAAAATTGAAGCCCATATCGTAGGCACTGTAAAAGAGTAATTCTGTATCCTCATCCACTATCTTATCGGAATATTCAGAGTTCCATTCGGTTGAGACGCCTTCAATTGGCTGTGGAAATGAAACATTCAGTTCTTTCAGGCTTGCGCGTCTTCCGGCTTCGACAGTTTTTTCTTCAATGAGAGAATTAGAGAGATATGTGCCGTCTTCTTGCTTGGCGTAACCATAAAACCGGAAAGTTACATTTTTTGGATCTACCCTGTAAGTGGTTCCTGATTTTACCTTGTAGTACCATGGGTAGGTAGAATGAAAATCTGGTTGAAAGTCATCTATATATGTGTAATGCCCGATGGTATCAGATATTGTCAGCCATGTGAGATCCCACTCGCAGGGATATGTGTTTTCTGCGATAGTGATTGAACCTGTATATTCCATGGTATCTGCATTTAATTTTAAATCTACGCGGGTTCTTGTACCGGCTGAGATATCAGCGTCAGCATCAACATCAGAAACCTGCGGGGTAAAATCTGCATATGCGTATTCAGAAGGATTATCTTCTTTTACTTTCACTGTGATGTTGATGGCGTCACCGGCATATACCCATTGGCCGTTTTTATCAATGGCGATGCTTTCAATGATTGGCTTTTCGGTGTCAAAATTATCCTGGACTACAGTGAATGTCAGGTTCTTATCAGGTTCTATGTTTCCTGGATAGAAATAATATGTTTTTTCGGATTCTGTGTATATATAAATATAATCCAAATACCATTCGTCTGGATAAGTTTGGTCTGTAACGGTATAAGTGCCGGTTAATGTATGGGAGGCGGGATCATAATTTCCTGTTAAATGGTCAGAATGCCAGGAACTATTTGCGTAGCTGTATATGTTCATACCTATATTTTGTATGGTCTCATCTTTGCAGGTAACATCCGCTGTATAGGTCACAGTATCGCCGATCTGTAAGTTGCCATCCTCAGTTGATGGATTTGTCTGCATTTTAAAATTAGAAAGCTTAATATGATCGTCTTGTTCTTTGTCTTCAAAATTACCTTCTAACGTAAAAGAATAAAGATATTGATCATTTTCCCAAACTTTCCAGTTGGTGTTTATATTTCCAACGTTATCTCTTATCCTAATGCCTGAAACGTAAAGATGATTACCAGCAAGATCTTTACAGGAATATGTTCCAGTGTATAGTTTGTCCTGGCTGTCATCTTTTTGGCATGTTATAATATAACCATATTTACCAGATAGTGAAATTTCAACATAATCAATTCCACTATCTGAATCATAAGCCCAGACATTAAAATGGATCGTATCGTTTTCCGTCAAAGTTTGTCCATTCTCAAGGAATTCAAACCTCTCAATTATCGGCTTGTCAACATCAAATTTATCTGCTGCAGCAATAAGTTCCCCTTCATCGCTTTGCGGCAGCATAAAAGTATATGCCTCTGCTTTATCTATTCTCAGCATGTTTCTGTCGGTCTGTTCTTCTTCTGCTGCAGGAAACTGTTCTGGAACCTGCACTTTTTCTGTTACCGAAAGCGGTTCTGGAACCTGAGCTTCTTCAGACCACAGTGCTTCTTCCTCAGCTGCGCTGTCTTCCACAGCCCGTTTCCTGCGAAGGGATTGTTCTTCGGAAGATTCTTTCTGTCTTGTTTCCGCAGTAGCTTGCAAAAAAATGGAAGTATTTGTTAAAAATATTTGGGAAAAATTTCCTAATTCTATCTTGCAGGGAATGAGTGACAGAATAAAAAATAAAGAACGTTCCGTTGAATAGGAGCTCTGAACAGTTATGGAGACTGCACAGAAACGGCAGCGGCGATGTTGCCGTTTCTGTGCAGATGGTCACAGGCGATTTTGAAGTTTTACAGCTGGTTACTTAGTCTTTCAGCAGAGAGCTCTTGAAGCTTTGCGAGATCCAGAGGTGGAATATTTTGTACTGCATTTGATTCTGAAAATGCTTCCAGGACATTCTGGCAGTTGTAAATTTTGCATAAATATAAAAACAGATCAGCATCTATGGAAGCTGTGCCATTTTCATAGGCGCAGAGGTGTTCGGCTGATATGTTCACTTTATAGTCTTTCAGTTTTTCTACAACGTTTTCTAAGGTCAAACCATTTTTTTCTCTAAGTTCTTTGGAGATACTTCCGGAAGTTTTCATTGTTTCCCTCGCTTTCTCTATAAAAACACCACTTTACAACTATTATAAATAGTGCTCCTTTTGCTGAACAAGGTATTTTAAGGCTTTCATAAGGGCAGATGATTTTATTATACTTTCGCTCTT
>NZ_JBQIOP010000099.1:0-4155 GCF_056822245.1 Petralouisia sp.
TCGGCTTCAAATGGATACATCAACATTTGAAGCGTTATACTCAGCATTCCAAAATGTTAATCATTTTTAAGAATGCTGAGAAATAAGGCACTTTACTACTAAAAGATGAGCATTATTCGTTAGCGCAATCCACAAATCCTTGCCATTTCATCTTCACTGCCCTCCCACATTGCCGCTTCATCAGGTATGGGTGTTGGAACAGATTCCATTGCTTCCCGAAGCTGTTCAACAGACTGCTTTGCATAGTAGTTTTTGGTTGTATCAGTCCTGGCATGTCCTAACACTGTAGAGACAAGTTCAATGGCGATCCCATCCTGGTAAAGATTTGTGGCCCTGGTCCGCCGGAACATGTGGCAATGGACTGAATCTGGAATGCTGATCCCTGCCTCGCTTACCAGGGCTGCATATTTTTTTATAATCCTCTGGACATTTCCAACGGACATCCTGTCTGCCACACCTTTTATCGTTGTGGAAAATAAGTAGGCTTCTTTAGAAGAATTGCTGTGATATACACGCATATACTCCTTAAGGTGTCCAGCCGCCTTAGCTGTCAATTGTATGGTTCTCTCTTTGTTGCCTTTGCCTGTTATGAAAATATTGGGATATTTTGATTCCATTGCAACATCACATAAGCGGATGTTGAGCAGCTCACTGACTCTTACAGCTGTATCGTAGAGGAGAATCAAAATAGCACGGTCCCGTACACCAAACTTCGTATCCGGCGGTGCGGACAGTATTGCGGCAAGTGCATCCTCGGACAGAACAGGCTTTTCCTTTTTTATGGTTTTGCAGGGTGATATCTGGCTGACTGCCAGAGCAACCGACTGGATGGATATGTCCATATCCGAGGCATAGTTCAGATAGGCGCGGATAGCCGCGACTCTTACATTTACAGTTGATGGCTGGCTGCCATTTGCAAGCAGATACTCTCTAAAGTTATAAATACATTCTTTGGTACAGTCGGAAAACTGAAAGGTGCTTATGGACTTACCTAATTCACCTACAAGATAGTTTTTAAATATTGTAAGGGAATCCCTATAGGATTCTGCTGTAGCCTGACTGCGTCCGGCCTGCTTTACCAAATAGACATTTAGAAAGTTCCATGTCTGGGAAAAGAACAGCTGGCCAGACCGTATCTTTTCTGGTTTATTCTTCATAGGGAACCACCTCCGGAATAACCTTTCCCGACACTGTATCTTTCTCCCGGATAGTATCAAATGCCTTTTCTACAAGATGATAGTAATAATACGTTTCATCAGGGCTTTTATGTCCAAGGTATCTGCTTAAATATGGGAGCATAGTGTTTGTATCAATTCCCTGGTGCATCCACTCATTAAACCTCTCCACTACAAAAGCGTGGCGTAAACAGTGGGGCGTCGGGTGTTTAGCAAGTGTCCCGGCAGCTGGAAGCATAGCCCAATGACGGTTAAAACTTGACTCTACTCCGGAACACGAAACAGGCTTATGCGGGTCTTTTCCTGGAAAAGCCCAGTCAATTCCGGGGAAAAGCTTTTCCTGGCATTCTTTATAGCTTTTAAGTACTGGAAGGCTGTCCTGCGGAAGGTATACAAGGCGGTCTTTGCTGCCTTTTGAGCCAAGGATAGTAAGGATCCCTTTTTCCAGGTCTATATGTTCCCACTTTAGCAGCCGCCCTTCTGACAGACGCAGCCCACAGCAAAAATACAGGAGAAAAAGAATCTTGCACTCCCTGTCGAGCCTTAGCTGCTCTGAATTATGGGATGTGCGGATATCCATTTTCCGCAGCAGCTCCTTAACCTCATCTTTTGACGGGATGTAAAGGGCCGGGCGGTAAGCCTTGCAGAAAAAATTAGGGATGTATGCTTCCTGGCCGAGGGAAAGGATATATTCACCCAGCACTTTCACGACCGACATACGGCGGTTGTGATAGGCATCTCCTTCGCAAGGTCTGGCTTCGGACCATTTGGCTGCCATTTCATAAGTAACTGTTGTCAGTTCCGGATAATTCTGTACGCAAAAAGTATCAAAGCGTTTTAACAGCTTTTCTTCGGCATGATAGGCATATCCATCAGCCCGTTTTTGTTGTATAAGCCCTTCGATATGATGTGCCAGGCCGCTCTCAAAAATGTATGTCATGATAAGACACCTCCAAATTCCAGAGGGCAGAGCCTCATTTTATCTTCGTCACGTTCGAGGTATACCTCAGCAGTTTCCTGACGTGCATGCCCAAGGGCATTAGAAATATCATCAAGCCTGTTGCCTGCCCGGAGCATTCTTGTGGCAAATGTCTTCCGTGTCATATGGAAGCCCTGGCCGGCAGACAGTTCAAAACCATATTCGGCAAGTATTCTTTTTAAAGCCCCGCGGCATGCCGTTGTAACTTTAAGCGGGATATATGGCGCCTGATGGCGGATAAATATATATCCGTTACCTGCGGCAGCCGATTCCGGACGCCCATCCATGATGTATTTATACACTGAATTACCTACGTCTGTAGGTACTGGAAGCGTGATTGCTTTTCTTGTTTTCTGCTGGATGAAGGAGACCGTTTTATTTTTCCAGTCGAAATCATTTACCTGGAGCTTTAGGATGTCTGCGCCCCTGATACCCATCCGGAGTCCGAGCATAACCATGGCTGTGTCCCTGAGTTCTATGGGGGTGGAGGCTTTCTCACGGTATTCATATATTTTCTTAACCATATCATCGCTCAGGACATCAACGATGCTGCGATGGGGAGCGCAGCCTGCGGATACCGCAAAAACAAGTGTCGGCAAAACCAGATCCTGGCCGGCCATGTACCGCAGAAGCTGGCGGAGTTTAGACCCATATGCATTTTTACTCTCCGGGGTCAAGTGGACATCCTGGTTATGGAATGCTTTCACCACATCCGGCGTTATGGACATTGGATGATCTATCCCGTTGTCTTCAAGATATTTGAAAAAACTGCATCCGGCAGCTCTGCACATGGTAAGTGTATTATTGGCCATCCCATCCCGCCTGCGGCTCTCTATAAAACCATCAAGAATGGTTCTGCTCCATGACGGGAGTTGGTCGGACGCACGCTTTTGGCCTGCAGTTATGTTAGATTCCATTGTACCCTGGAGATACTTCCCAAACATTCTGATCGTGTGTGAACGGCGGGCCGATATGGAATTGCCGGCTTTGGCCTGATCCGGACAATCCGGAAGCATATCTATCCATAGGGTTACAGTTTCTGGTGAATGTTCCAGACGGTTAAGTTCCAAAAACATAAAATACCAGGTGAAATCATTGCGGTAAACAGCTTTTGATGACTCCATGTATTTCCAATCATTCAGAGCGTCAAGATATTCTTCCGCTTTATGTTCAAGGGGTACACTGGGATGAAATGCGACGCCTGTTTTTGGAAGCCTCATACCCGGCAGTATTTCAGCGTTCCCACCAAAAAGAACCAGCTGATAGCACTCCGGCACATCACCCCGGCGGTGAAGGTATTTCATAAGCGCCGTCATAGCGCATACGGCGTTTTGGCGTCTGCCGGAAGAACTGCAGGATTTGCAGTAAGTATTCCAGTATTCGATAAGAGTATCTATGGTTACTGCTTCCGGCTCTGTAATTCCAAGGGACGTCGCAAGCCGGAAAAACTCTTTTATGGCAACGGAATACGTATGGTAATAGCCGGGGTTTTGGCTGGCCGCATAGTATTCTTCCAGCTCATATGTCAGACGGAAAAAGGATTCCGACATTCCGCTCCTGCAGAAAAAGCTGTCTTCCGAACGGCAGAAAGGACTTTTGATATCCCCAAAAAGCAGGTAATGCTCAAGGCGGAACAGGGCATTTCTATATTGGGAACACGCCTCGTAGGAAATTTCCAGTTTCTTAATCTCAAGCCAGTCCAGTGCGGCATCCATAGAAAAAGGAATGTCATTATCCATCAGGTACTTGAAAAATGTAGTGTAACAGGTTCTATGCATGTCTATATTTTTACATGCACTGTCAGGCTGCTTCATCATATTGAGAACTGATGAAACAGCATCTAAATAGTTTATTTGCATATCAAATGCGCTCCTTTCCGGATTCCCATCTGAGGGGAAAACCTAAGAATAGCGTATCTGATAATGCTCATCTTTTGTACAAGAAAGTGAGGATTTATGGGAAATAGTTTAAAAGATCAACATTATAAAAACATGGATATAA
>NZ_JBQIOP010000100.1:0-3983 GCF_056822245.1 Petralouisia sp.
AAAGCCAGTTATATATGTAAGGTAATTGGGATGAATAAAGATACCCTTAGTAAATTCAAAAACAATAAAATTGATCTGTACCCACATTTATTCGTGAAATTACAGGACTATCTTTTGAATAATTAAGCAGCCAAGTAAACCAAGCACCCATTTCTCAGGAATCCGGATTCTGAAAATGAAATTATAATTCTGAAAATCAAGTAGTAACAGGAACTCAAAAACATTAAAAATTATAGAAAACCAAAAAAATAAGCAAAAAATCATAAAAAACACTAAATTTTTGAAAAAATAAGCAAAATTTTACGTTTTTTAAAAGAAGTGTAAAATATCAACATGATACAATAAAAACTTAATATGGAACTAATGGTATCACAATAGTGGAAGGGTGTAAAGTGGGAAAATTTGTTCGTGTTTTGGATGATGTGGAAAAATGATATTTAAATATGGAAAGAAAGCAAACATATGATTGCATCAATCAAATGGAGGTGGTATAATGAAAACATAATATATATGGAAGAAAGAGTGATTGGGGGTGTAGGGTATGGCAAAGATTACATGTGGGAAATGCGGTACTGAATTCAAATTTGAAGTCGCAAAAAATTTTGAGAGTTGCCCTGTTTGTGGAGCGTCTTTTGATGATGAAGAGGAAAATGTAGATGCAGAAGATAGATCTGATTGGATTACATGGTATTATTATGGTGTAAAAGATGAAAAGGGTAATAAAATTAGCTTATATTTGTTAAAAGATAGGATAATAAATTTGGAGAAAAGTGGAAATTTATACTACCTAATAAAAGAATTTCAAGCACCGCCTAAGGATGAAAATGGAAACTGTGATGCTGCGAAGAAGGAGCTCAGGAAATACGTCCCAGATGCCTTTAAAGAAGTGCAGTCTGTATCCAAAGTACAGTGTCCATACTGTTTCAGTAAGGAATACACCCTTATGAACCGTGGATTTTCTATCTGGACGGGCTTCTTAGGGAGCGGGAAAGCAAAAAGGGTATGCAACCGTTGTAAAAGGGAGTTCTGATTATGAGGTATAGTGTATGGTGCTGTTGATTGTTATTGGGTGCTTTGCGTTTGCATTCCTTGTTGAGCACGTATATTATTCATATCTTGATACATTGCCAAAAGATAAAAGAGATGAATTGATTAAAAAACAATCCCAAAAGACGTGCAGATATTGTAATTCGTCTGATTTTGAAGCTGTGGGAATGAAGCGTGGTAAATTGCTGTTTCAGTGCAAACGCTGCAAAAGGATATGCTAATTAAAAAGAATACTGTAAATTTTTAGGGAGATTATTTCATAGTCTCTCTTTTATTATGCTTAAAATTAAGGAGGAAACAGAAACATTGAGTAATGGAACAAATGAATTTTTATTAGACTTACTTGCCCTTTTGGATCAGCAGAAGAGCAAAACACAGATTAATGCCCAGATTAAGGAACTGGAGAAAAGCATACGGAAATTAAGGCTTGTCGGGATTCTGGCGAAAGGAGATACAAAGAATGGAGTGAATCAGACCATCCGCCAGATGGAAGGGAACCTCCGGCAGATAAAGATACAGGCGAAGATGGACAGCCGCCAGTTGAACAGGGAAATTAACAATGCATTGAGGAATGTGTCAGCAAGGGATATTAACCTCAATCTGAACAGTACAGGCGATAGGTTAAATGCGCAGGTAAGACGCGCTGTTTCCCAGGCAAGGGAATTTGCGGACAGGAATCCGATCAGCGTAAATATTGACCTAAAAAGAGAAAAACTGTTAAACCAGTTTGCTACATTTACAAATAAACATACAAAAATTAATGAATCTTCCTATTGGCTTGGTGAGGCGGAACGGATTCGTGGTGTGATTGAAGCGGTCAGCAACAGGGATGAATTAAGGGATGCAACAGACCAGTTCCAGGTATTTACATCAGGTGTAAGAGCCACAGGCTATGCGGCTGTTTCTACGACTGACAGGATTAAAGGGATGTTGGGAAATATCGTTAAAGCGGGAAATTGCTTTGGGCTTTCATTTGTTGCTGTAAATAAATTCCGCCAATCTTTAAATACACTCAAAACGAATGATACAATACTTACAGAAATTAGCAAGACCAGTGAGATGACGATGCGGCAATTAAAGGAATTAGGGGATGAAGCCTTTGCTGTTGCAAGCAAATTTGGCCAAGTTTCTGGGAATTACCTTACAGCCGTTCAGGAAATGGCAAGGTCTGGGTATGAAACACTGTCAAAGGAACTTGGGCAGCTTTCATTGCTTGCACAGTCGGCCGGGGATATGACGGCGGAAATGGCGAATAATTACCTGCTGGCAACGGATGCGGCATATAAATATGGCGGGAGTGTGGATAAATTGAATGCCGCGCTTGACGGGGCGAACTATATTTCAAACAAAAACAGCGCGTCATTGACTGACATTGCAGATGCCACCCGTGTTTCAGCTTCATTTGCGGCTAATGCCGGAGTTGCTATTGATGAACTTACGGCGGCAGAAGCGGCCATGATCGCAACGACAAAAAGAAGCGGCTCCGAAATGGGCAGGGCATTCAGGAGTATTGTATTAAATTTGCAGCAAGTGTCGGGCGAGTTTGACGGGGAAATGATTGACGAAGAGCAGCTTAAGAAAGTGGAAGCCAGATGCCATTCATTGGGCGTGGAATTGGAATATATAAAAGACGGGGTTGCCACACTTCGTAATCCGATGGACATACTGAAAGATTTATCAGAGGTCTATAATTCCCTGCCAGACAACAGCGCAGAAAAACAAGGGCTTATCTCAGACATAGGCGGAAAGTACCATGCCAATGCGTTATCAGCCCTTTTAAGCCGATGGGATTTATATGAAAAGATGGTTGGCGAGTTTTCACAGGGCACAGGCTCTGCACTGGAGGAAGCAAATAAGACCGCAGATTCATGGGAAGGCCGCTTGAATGCTTTGCAGAATACATGGGACAGTTTTGTAGCATCCATCACAGACAAGGATGCTATAAAAGGCGGTGTGTCATTCCTTGACAATGCAATCCAGTCGTTTGAAAAGCTGGCTGACACAATAGGGGCGATCCCGGTCATCCTTACCACGTTTCAAGCAGGGATGACAGCACTCAATAAGAATTACGGTATTACACAGGTATTTAATAAGGATACCCATAAGATGGATATTCAAGGAAATATTATGGGCATTGATATCACTGCATTCAAGACACAGCAGAAACATTTCCATGAAGCTGAAATTGCAATGAGAGTATGGAATGATGAATTAATAACAGGGACAACAGATATAAATACATTTGGTGGTGCAATTGTCCAAAACAATGAACAATTAAAAGCATACCTCCAGACAACATCCGTGGAAGCACCTGCATCTTTGGCAGGATACCGTTCCTATCTGGCTTCCTGTGGCGTTTCAACGGATGCATTGCGATTGAAAACTGTCCTTTTAAATTCCGCTCTGACTTTAGGGTTAAGCCTTGGCATACAGGCGGTTGCAACAGCGGTTTCAAACTTCATCCGTGTGTCAGGTGACGTTGCGCAGAAAGCAGATGAAGTAAGCAACACTTTCAGCAGCGCAAAATCCGACATAGACAGCTACAAATCTAAAGTGGAAGAACTGCAAGCAGTGCTCAATGATTCCGGCTCTTCCATTTCCGATGTCACAGAAGCGCGCAAAACCCTTATGTCAATCCAGAACGAATTAATCGGCAAATACGGTGCGGAAAAAAGCGCAATCGACTTAATCACCGAGGGAATTAACGGACAGGCAGACGCTTTTGACAGACTGGCAGAAAAACAGTGGCAGGAAGCGAAGAATGAGTTTAACGATGGTGGGTTTGCAAACAATGCAGCAAATTTCGTCCAAGGATACTCTGACAACATTGACCGTATGTTATCGGAATATGGCGATTATAAGGTGAAACTGGATTTATCCGTGGCCACAACCGGATTAAACCCGGAAGAAATAGAGGAATTCAAGCAATTATTCGA
>NZ_JBQIOP010000101.1:0-3759 GCF_056822245.1 Petralouisia sp.
TCGAATAATTGCTTGAATTCCTCTATTTCTTCCGGGTTTAATCCGGTTGTGGCCACGGATAAATCCAGTTTCACCTTATAATCGCCATATTCCGATAACATGCGGTCTATGTTGTCAGAGTATCCTTGGACAAAGTTTGCAGCGTTGTTTGCAAATCCGCCATCGTTAAACTCATTCTTTGCTTCCTGCCACTGTTTCTGTGACAGTTTATCAAAAGCGTCTGATTGTCCGTTGACTGCTTCCGTGATTAAGTCAATTGCGCTTTTTTCGCTGCCGTATTTTTCGATTAATTCGTCCTGGATTGACATAAGGGTTTTGCGGGCTTCCATGACATCGGAGATGGAGGAGCCGGAATCATTGAGCACCGCCTGCAGCTCTTCCACTTTAGATTTGTAGCTGTCTATGTCGGATTTTGCGCTGCTGAAAGTGTTGCTTACTTCTTTTGCTTTCTGCGCAACGTCGCCTGACACACGGATGAAGTTTGAAACCGCTGTTGCAACTGCCTGTATGCCAAGGCTTAACCCTAACGTTAATGCGGAATTTAAAAGGACTGTTTTAATTCTTAATGAATCCGTTGATACACCACAGGAAGCCAGATAGGATCGGTATCCTGCTAAGGATGCAGGGGCTTCTACAGATGTTGTCTGGAGGTATGCTTTTAATTGTTCATTGTTTTGGACAATTGCACCACCAAATGTATTTATATCTGTTGTCCCTGTTATTAATTCATCATTCCATACTCTCATTGCAATTTCAGCTTCATGGAAATGTTTCTGCTGTGTCTTGAATGCAGTGATATCAATGCCCATAATATTTCCTTGAATATCCATCTTATGGGTATCCTTATTAAATACCTGTGTAATACCGTAATTCTTATTGAGTGCTGTCATCCCTGCTTGAAACGTGGTAAGGATGACCGGGATCGCCCCTATTGTGTCAGCCAGCTTTTCAAACGACTGGATTGCATTGTCAAGGAATGACACACCGCCTTTTATAGCATCCTTGTCTGTGATGGATGCTACAAAACTGTCCCATGTATTCTGCAAAGCATTCAAGCGGCCTTCCCATGAATCTGCGGTCTTATTTGCTTCCTCCAGTGCAGAGCCTGTGCCCTGTGAAAACTCGCCAACCATCTTTTCATATAAATCCCATCGGCTTAAAAGGGCTGATAACGCATTGGCATGGTACTTTCCGCCTATGTCTGAGATAAGCCCTTGTTTTTCTGCGCTGTTGTCTGGCAGGGAATTATAGACCTCTGATAAATCTTTCAGTATGTCCATCGGATTACGAAGTGTGGCAACCCCGTCTTTTATATATTCCAATTCCACGCCCAATGAATGGCATCTGGCTTCCACTTTCTTAAGCTGCTCTTCGTCAATCATTTCCCCGTCAAACTCGCCCGACACTTGCTGCAAATTTAATACAATACTCCTGAATGCCCTGCCCATTTCGGAGCCGCTTCTTTTTGTCGTTGCGATCATGGCCGCTTCTGCCGCCGTAAGTTCATCAATAGCAACTCCGGCATTAGCCGCAAATGAAGCTGAAACACGGGTGGCATCTGCAATGTCAGTCAATGACGCGCTGTTTTTGTTTGAAATATAGTTCGCCCCGTCAAGCGCGGCATTCAATTTATCCACACTCCCGCCATATTTATATGCCGCATCCGTTGCCAGCAGGTAATTATTCGCCATTTCCGCCGTCATATCCCCGGCCGACTGTGCAAGCAATGAAAGCTGCCCAAGTTCCTTTGACAGTGTTTCATACCCAGACCTTGCCATTTCCTGAACGGCTGTAAGGTAATTCCCAGAAACTTGGCCAAATTTGCTTGCAACAGCAAAGGCTTCATCCCCTAATTCCTTTAATTGCCGCATCGTCATCTCACTGGTCTTGCTAATTTCTGTAAGTATTGTATCATTCGTTTTGAGTGTATTTAAAGATTGGCGGAATTTATTTACAGCAACAAATGAAAGCCCAAAGCAATTTCCCACTTTAACGATATTTCCCAACATCCCTTTAATCCTGTCAGTCGTAGAAACTGCTGCATATCCGGTAGCCCTTACGCCTGTGGTAAACACTTGTAACTGATCTGTCGCATTCCTGAGTTCATCCCTGTTTGTGACAGAACTGATTACATTCCGTAACCTTTCCGCTTCCCCAAGCCAGTATGACGATTCATTTATTTTAGTGTGCTTATTGGTAAATGCGGTAAGCTGGTTTAACAGTTTTTCTCTTTTTAGGTCAATATTTACGCTGATCGGATTCCTGTCCGCAAATTCCCTTGCCTGGGAAACCGCGCGTCTTACCTGCGCGTTTAACCTATCGCCTGTACTGTTCAGATTGAGGTTAATATCCCTTGCTGACACATTCCTCAATGCATTGTTAATTTCCCTGTTCAACTGACGGCTGTCCATCTTCGCCTGTATCTTTATCTGCCGGAGGTTCCCTTCCATCTGTCGGATGGTCTGATTCACTCCATTCTTTGTGTCGCCTTTCGCCAGAATCCCGACAAGCCTTAATTTCCGTATGCTTTTCTCCAGTTCCTTAATCTGGGCATTAATCTGTGTTTTGCTCTTCTGCTGATCCAAAAGGGCAAGTAAGTCTAATACAAATTCATTTGTTCCATTACTCAATGTTTCTGTTTCCTCCTTAATTTTAAGCATAATAAAAGAGAGACTATGAAATAATCTCCCTTGCTGTCACTATTATTCAATTGTTAAAGACCCTAAAATTTCCTCTGACATCTGACACAAACACGGTTGAATCCATTTGTCATAATGCCTGTCAATAGACTAAATTTCTTTGGCACTAATTGTACCTCTGTGCTGAAACAGTATGGGCACTGCACTTTTGGCACAGTTTTTTTCTCTGGAAATGCATCTGGGACGTATTTCCTTAGTTCCTTCTTTGCAGCATCACAGTTTCCATTTATATCTTTGGGCGGAGCTTTAAATTCTTTGATAAGATAAAATATATCTCCATCCTTTTGTAAATCTATAGGTTTTTCCTCTAAAGATGTTATTTCAGTTTTATTACCCTTTTTATCTTTCAACCCATAATAATACCATGTAATCCAATCAGATCTATCTTCTGCATCTACATTTTCCTCTTCATCATCAAATGATGCTCCACAAACAGGGCAACTCTCAAAATTTTTTGCGACTTCAAATTTGAATTCAGTACCGCATTTCCCACATGTAATCTTTGCCATACCCTACACCCCCAATCACTCTTTCTTCCATATATATTATGTTTTCATTATACCACCTCCATTTGATTGATGCAATCATATGTTTGCTTTCTTTCCATATTTAAATATCATTTTTCCACATCATCCAAAACACGAACAAATTTTCCCACTTTACACCATTCCACTATTGTGCTACCATTAGTTCCATATTAAGTTTTTATTGTATCATGTTGATGTTTTACATTTCTTTCAAAAAACGCAAAATTTTGCTTATTTTTACAAAAATTTAGTGTTTTTTTAAGTTTTTCTCGTTTTTTTGCTTATTTTTTTGGTTTTCTATAATTTTTAATGTTTTTGGGTTCCTGTTACTATTTGATTTTCAGAATTATAATTTCATTTTCAGAATCCGGATTCCTGAGAAATGGGTGCTTGGTTTACTTGGCTGCTTAATTATTCAAAAGATAGTCCTGCAATTTCACGAATAAATGTGGGTACAGATCAATTTTATTGTTTTTGAATTTACTAAGGGTATCTTTATTCATCCCAATTACCTTACATATATAACTGGCTTT
>NZ_JBQIOP010000102.1:0-3483 GCF_056822245.1 Petralouisia sp.
ATAATGATTATTCCGATTCTTGGTTTATCCCGATTTTAACACAGGCAGACTGGGAAATGCAATAAATAACTGCTTTCCCAGCCTGTCTTTTCTTAAAAAATCGGAATAATCCGTAGCCTAATAACCGCGGCAGAGTCTGCTTATGATGTCTGGGTTATTTTCCCATATCGCTTTTTCACTGTCTGAATAAAGAATGGTATTGTTCTGTGTCGCCTTCTGCATCGCATCTCTTTTCATTTCCACATCCGCCCGTGCATAAACAAGAGTGGTTTCGGGATCTTCATGCCCGAGAAATTCAGACAGCATAGTCAGATGCATGCCACCCTGATAAAGATGCATGGATCTTGATTTGCGAAACATATGCGGCGATACATGCTCTGGTATATCTGCGTTTTCTTTTCTGGCAGCTTCTGCATATTTTTTAATGAAACGTGCCACATTGTCATCTGACATTGGCGTTTTAGTGTGGTTATGAATTGTATAAAACATAGGTGCATTTCCATTGTTTTCAGGGTGCATCCTGTCCCTGTACCGTATAAACATGGCGGTTGTTTCCGCTGATACGGGAACAAGCCTTGGCTTCGCCCCTTTTCCCATCAAATATACCGTACGGGAACGTTCATTGTAATCGCAGAGGCGCATGCCAAGCATTTCACAGTCCCTTGCCGCCGTATCATACATTAAAGACATGAAAAACTGGTCCCTCAGCCCATTTCTGGTTTCAGGGTCCGGCATTTCAATCAGTGATTTCACAGCATCTTCTGACATATATTTAATGATGCGGCTGTCACGGTCCTTTTGGGCTGGGATTGTCTTTAGGGCTGCGGCATAGGCATAAAGGGAAGGCTCCTGGCTTGCTGCATACTTAAAGAAAGAACGTATGCAGCTCAGCCGGTGGTTCCTCGTTGTTGGGCGCCAGCCCCTCTTTTCTGTCATATAGTCCAAAAAACCCGTTACGGAGGCAGCTGTCATGTCATCCATGCTAAGGTCCGCCATTTTTATTCCTTTTTCGGCAGAGAAATAGCGGAGGAGGAGATTCCATGTGTCCCTGCATGCTGTTATTGTATGGGGGCTGTTGTTCCTCTGCTTTGGCAGATAGACCGAAAAATATGACCGGAGGTATGTCCAGAAAACATCTGCATTATTTTTCATATTCCACCTCCGGTATGATTCCGCCAACCCCCATATATGGCATCTTTGCGAGCCGCTGTGGGAGCATATGGACATAATAGTATGTGTCCTGGAACCGCTCATGCCCCATGTACGTGCTGAGATACGGAATGCATGCGTCCAGATCCTTCCCCTGCTCAATCCAGCCCATCAATACCCGTGATGCATAAGCATGGCGGAGGTCATAAGGTGTGCATGGGTGGCCTGGCACTGCATTTCCTGCGTCTTCCCAGCATTGATGGAACATTGACGTGACGCTCCTTGCACCGTATGCCCCTCCTCTTACGGATGGGAAGAAATAGAGCCTTCCCGGCCTGAAGCGCTCTGCAATGCAGTCGTATTTCCGGCACATCTCCATAATTTCAGGGCGGACTGCTAGAAGGCGGTCTTTATTTTTCTTGCTTTCTGATATGTATACCGTATGCCTGGAAAAATTAAAATCCGTACGCTTCAGCTTCCTGACTTCCTGCGGGCGCATCCCACAGGCAAACTGAAGCCTGAACATAACTGGGATCATGTACTCCAGCAGCCTGTTGTTCTTGCTGCTTTCCAGACGGTCTGTTGCAGCAAAAAAACGCTGCAGTTCTTCATCCGTGATAGGATATGGTGCGTCCGGCCTGGGCTGCTTCGTAAATTCCGCCGGGATGACATAGGCATCCAGCCCCATGGAAACGAGATATTTCCCCAGCTCCCTGACGGCTTTCAGGCAGTTGGGGGTGCGGCGGGCGCCATTTATGCCTGCGCTGAAATCATCCGCAATAGCTTTTGTCAACAGGACAGCTTCAGGATATGCTTCCGTGCAGAAACGGTCGAACTGGCAGAGGCCTGGCTCATAACTCCCCCTTCTATGGCCGAGCGCCTCTTTGAACTGGAGCATTTTTTCAATGTTGGCAGCGAAGCCGCTTTGGAAAACATATTTCATGACAGCCCCTCCTTTACCGTTTTATACCCGCTTATGTCCAGGCAGCATTCCATAAGCTTTCCTGTATCCAGTGAAAGGTATCTCTTTGCTGACAGGGGGCTGCGGTGGCCAAGGGCCTGTGAGACAGTCGTTATGGGGACTCCCGCCTCAAGCATTTTTGTCCCCATCCCCCGGCGGAAAGCATGGAAGCCTTTGCCGTCGTATGCCCTGCGTTCAATCCCTGCAGCTTTCTGGTATTTATGTATGATACGGGTTCGGTTGCCGCTTGCCCCTATCGGCTGGTAGGGGGCCCTTGTGGACAGGAAAATGTTCTGGCTGGCTGATCTTGGGCGTCCATTCAGTATATAATCCGCTATGGCATTCCCCACCCCAACTGGAAGCGGCAGGATATTTTCCATCCCAGTCTTTTTTTGTACAAATGAAACCTCTTTCTTTGCCCAGTCGATGGAAGAAAGCTCCAATGCAAAGATATCAGAAATCCTCATCCCTGTATGTATGGCAGTAAGTATGATCGCATAATCACGCTTTCCCATAGCGGTATCCGTGTTTATGGCTTCAAGTATTGCGGCCGTTTCCGAATCATCCATGCATGGAAGCACCTTCTTACGGCGGCAGACAGGATGGGGAAGCTGCGGTATCCTGTCAAAAGGAAGGCTTCCCTGTTTTTGCAGATATAGAAAAAACCGGTTTAAGGGCCATGTCACATTGGAAATATTCCCCATATGGCCTGGCGCGGACGACATAATATAACCGTTTAAATGGGAATGGCGGATTTCCTGGATAGAACGGCAGCCATCATTTTCTAAAAAAGCAAGGAAACTGTGGACGCCATGTACCAGATTGCCTACCGAACCCTTTGCAAGCCCGGAGTTTTCCATCTCCTGTCGGAACAGGTCCAGTTCTGTCTGGAATTTGCTGCAGAGTGTGGAACCCCCATAGCGGTAACGCTGCGGATGGAACTTCCCTGTTTCACAGAAATCTACCAGCAGCCGCCATGTGCGCCTTAAAAGAAGCGCATCTTCTTTTGGGTGTAAGAGGACAGCGGCAGCAACAAAATGATCCATATCAGCCGCCGATGGAATACAGGCGTCCCCAGACATGCAGTATTCCCTTGCCCATTTAAGCTGTCTGCGGTACAATGCGATAGCCGTTGCTGAGTAGGAGCGCCTCTCCATACAGTCCAATAAGCATTGAATTTTCTGTTGCAAAAGATCTTCTGTCATAAATAAAACCTCCTTGAAATTTGATAATATAATTCTAATTCCAAGGAGTATTTTTCTAAATGATTATTCCGATTCTTTTGGAAAAATTTCAGGCTGGGAATGCGGAATATATTGCTTTTCCCAGTCTGCCTATGTTAAAATCGGAATAATCAGAAAATCGGAATAATC
>NZ_JBQIOP010000103.1:0-3263 GCF_056822245.1 Petralouisia sp.
CCGGTTTCTTATCCAACTGGATCACGCCCGTTTCCAGCCGGGAGGTTTTCACAAGGGCCTGAAAGAGAAAATCCAGCTTATCCGTCTGGCTGCGGATTCCCAAGATAAAGTCAGTGCGCTCCGCCTCGGTCATGGGCTTTTCCAGCAGGGTGTCCGCCGCCATTTTCAGATTGCTTACCGGCGTTTTCACCTGATGGGAAATATCCGACACAAGGGTCTGTAACTCCTGCCGTTCCTCGTCCACAAGACGGCGGTTCTCCTGCATGATCTGATAAAGCCTTGCCAGCCGGTGTCCGATTCTGGCAAGCTGGGTTTCGCTGTCCTCCGGGCGCTGGGGCGCTTCATTTCCGGCGATCATGTGGTCTAAGGTCTGGCATAGGTCAGCGGTAAACTGCGACAGCCGCTTTCCAAACACCTGCGTCAGTACAAAAATCCCCACAAGGGCGCACAGCAGCAGCGCCCCGCCAGTCAGCAGCGCCGCCGTTTGTTTTGTCACAAAAAACAGGGCTATGGTAATCCCGGACATAGAGAGGACAAGCCCTATTGCCACCCGGCCAAACAGCCGCTTTACCGAGAGGTTTTGAAACTTCATTTCGCCTCGCCTCCCGTCCACTGATAGCCCATGCCGTAAACGGTCTTGATGTAGGGCGTGCCGCCGTCGGATTCGATCTTGCTGCGAATCCGGCTGATGGAGGTTGTCAGGGTGTGTTCATCCACAAACTTCTCGTCTATATCCCACAGCTTTTCCAGAAGCTGCCCACGGGTCAGCACTTGCCGGGGATTTTTACGGAACAGGTTCAGCATTTTGTACTCCATCGGGGATAAGGTCAGGGGCTTGCCGTTTAGGGAAGCCGCCTGCTCCGAGAAGTCCAGAAACAGCCGCCCGTCGTCGTAAATGTCCTTGGCCGGTTTGTGGTGTTCCAGCATGGCGAACATGGCTTTGATTTTCCGCTGCAAGGCCCCGATCACAAAGGGCTTTGTGATGTAGTCCACCGCGCCCACCTCATAGCCCCGTATCTGGTCGCTTTCCTGATCGTTGGCGGTCAGGAAGATTACAATGGTATCCGGGTGCTGGGGCTTTATCAGCTTGCACAGTTCAAAACCATTCCCACCCGGCAGGTTGATGTCCAGCAGCACTAAATCAAATTCCCGCTGGCGCAGGACATCAGCTGCGGTCCTGGCATTCAGGGCAGAAGTCACGCCGTACCCGTCTGCGGTCAGGTTATAGGCCAACATCTTATTCAAAAAACTGTCGTCCTCGACAATTAAAATCTGTTTCATATCCTCACTTCCTTTGCTTTTTGCAGATAGTATAACAGGCAAATGTCCGCGAAATGTTACAGCGGACGGATTTTTGAAAATCTATCAGCAAAATATGACTCTATTAAAAAGCAGCACCGAAGAAGATATTTTCATATTCTTCTCGGCGCTGTTTATAAATTATTTCAGTTTATCCTTATTATCTTCTTGTTTCTTTTTATCCCGATATTTCCGTATGAGTTTATTACGGATAGGAACACCAACACCGATCAAAAGCACAACTGCTAAAATTGTGAAATCCATACAATCACCTCACATTTCTTTCTTCTTCATAATCCTAATGGACAAGATGATGGAAACCGCATACATCACGACAATAGCAAAAACTGCAAGAAAAACGAGAAGTATCGGGAAAGATTCAACGACTGAAATAATTGAGTTTCCGATAGCTGGAATTTTAGAGAGAAGAAGTAAAGTCACCAAAAAACCGGCCACTGGGATATACATAAATACCCGTCCTTTGATTGAACCGTACTTGTAATATCCCGGAATCTGGAACACCGTATAGAGTGCAAATAAGAATATTCCTGCAATAGCGGCAGTCACAATGTCAAATACACCAACTGTTTCCCCCAGCACTTTCAAGACAAGCGGCTGTACAATCAAAGAAATAATCAGGGAAAGAAGCCCCATTGCAAGGACGAAAACATATCGTCCGATTACAAGCTCGCTTTTACGAACAGGTAAAATACCAAACAGACGATCCATGCTGTTTTTTTCTGTGATGGAAAAGATATATCCCGTTGTCATGGCAATAAAGCACATAGCGAATGATACCCCCGTCAGCAAAGAACGGTTGATTGCAGCAAACACAATCGGCAGGAGCAGGGTAAAGCAAATTGTCTTAAAATATGGTTTTACCAATGCAATATCAAATTTTGTGGATTTCAAAATATTACTCATAATCGTCACCTTTCTTGCTTGTAAATACTACAATTTCATCAATAGTGGCAGGCTCAACGGTCAGGTTTGAAAAACCGCTGATATCTTCAGTTTTCATCAGAGCTTCAAATCCCGTAGGGAATGTACGAATACCAGCCGCCTTATTTTTCAGATCATCGGACAGTTCTTCAATTCCACCTTTTACAATGCGGAATATATCTACAAAATCATCTTTGCTGCCAGTAAAGAACAGCTTGCCATAACTGATGTAGGTAATATAGTCGGCTGCACGCTCCAAATCGCCTGTGATATGGGTGGAGAACAAAACACTATGCTCGCCATCTTCAATATACTCTGAAAGAATTTTCAAAAGTTCATCTCTGGAAACCGGATCAAGCCCACTGGTCGGCTCGTCGAGAATCAGCAGTTTAGCGTTGTATGAAAACGCACAGGCAAGCATTAACTTCATCTGCATACCTTTGGAAAGTTCTTTTACCTTTTTGGTAGGTGCAATGTGAAATTTCCGCAACATATCCGCAAATTTCTGCCTGTTCCAATTTGGATAAAATACCGAAATGGATTTTTCAACCTGCGACACTTTCCAATCATCACTGAAATAATTTGTATCGAAAACAACACCCAGCTCTGATTTTACTTTTTGTTCTTCTGTGATATTATCCAGCCCCATCACTTTGACTGTGCCGCCGGTGCGCCCCAGCATGTTCAAAATCAGTTTGATTGTCGTCGTTTTGCCAGAACCATTCGGACCGATCAAGCCCATAATATAGCCCTTTGGCAAAGTAAAGCTGATATTGTGAAGCTGAAAGGAATCAAAAGATTTTGAAAGGTTCGTTACCTCTAAATAATTAGTCATCTGTTTTTACCTCCGTTAAAATGTCCAAAAGCCGATGTAATTCCTCTGTGGATAGATTTGCCATTTTTGCTGCTTTTATTGCTTCGGTAAGATTGTTTTCTACTTTGCAAATAAGCTGCTCCTTAATCAGTTCTGAACCAGACCCCATTACGAAACATCCGCGTCCCTGCACATTTTTAACAAAGCC
>NZ_JBQIOP010000104.1:0-3058 GCF_056822245.1 Petralouisia sp.
TGCCACGGAATATGAATACCGGCATGAGGGTATCAATGACTATTTCATGTCCCCGGTCAATATTCCGGAGCTGATACGGAGAATTATGTATTTTGTTGAAGATTCAAAATAATGGTAAAAATCTTGAAATAAAGTTGATTTGAAGGAGGTGGTGACATGGGAAATTAGCCGTATTGGATATATCTGAATCCGGCAGACAAATTGGAGAAAAATTGTTTGCTTTGCTTGATACAGAGCAGCAGAAAGATTTATTGCAGTATATTCTTAATAGAGAAAATCTGAGTGATTTTCCCGATATTTTCCTATGTACTGTTTCTAAATGTCACGGTTTCCAGAATGGTTCAGTTCAACCATTATTGGAAATCCGGGAAGGTGATCTGTATTTTTGCCTGGAAGAAAGAACGGTGTGTGTCGGCAGTCAGGAGATAGAATTAACAGCTAAAGAATTCGATGCACTCCACTTACTGATTGTCAACAAGAAACGGGTATTGACCTTTGAGACCATAGCTTACCATGTTTGGGGCGAAGAATATATTGACGTTACACCGAAAACAATCCATAATCTGTTGAGCCGCCTTCGCCAGAAACTTCAAATTGCACCTGAAGCACCTGAATATGTTATCAGTGTGCGGGGCGTCGGTTATAAATTTGATGCTGGAATATGACAGATAAATTTAGGGCATTTTTAGGACATTACCGGGAAAGGCTGGCGATAAAAAGCGAATATGCCCCTGTATAATATCCCCCATGTAACAGGTTGGGGGATATATCAAAGGATAGTGACAAATCCATTTATACTCCCCCAGATATGGGGGCAGACATGCACATTAGAAAAGTCCTATATTTTCACAGGAAACGACAAAAAAATAGCCAAATATATTTTAGTGCCGCAGTTCAAAAAGCTGCGGCACTTTTTGTATCGACATATTTTTATTTTTTCTCCCAGCAATCAGCAAAATGTTCCATTAAGCGCGCGCCTGTAACAAAACGGGTACGCGCTCTTTTCTTATCTACAAAACAGACAAACTTTCCTGCTGCCTCTGTTGCAGGTGATAGTCCGGGGTGTCGCTCCCCACCCTCTGATTTCGATTTTGCCTATCAACTAAAAAAATCGAAATCGGAGGAATTACACATGAAAGAAATCAATCTGCGGGACTATTACCCGTTCTATACGAAAGATAATATTGTTGAAGTGCCGGACGAGGTGGCCGACCTGCTCCGGGAATATAAATTAAGCGAGGCAGCCCATTTCCTGCGTACATACCGGCATAAGGCATATTTTTCTCTGGACTATGACAAGAATGTTGAACGTGATGCCCTTGTGGTCGTGCTTGCGCCGGAAGATATTCTGATCCATGAGGAAGAACATGGGCGGCTGTACCGGGCCATTACCCTGTTGCCTGAAAAGCAGCGGAACCGGATATGCTCGCACTATCTGTTGGGAATGAGCCTTTCCGAAATTGCCAAAAGCGAACACTCGGCGGTAAGCTCCGTGCATGAAGGAATCCAGCGCGGACTCCGACGCCTGAAAAAAATTCTGGAAGAAATTTAATCCTGCCCCCGAAAATAACCCTCAAAAATGAAATGAATAATAGAGGGACATATTTATCCGGCAGGACAAGCCTGGCGGGTGTGGCCGTACAGCACATGCTCCGGCCCGCCCCAACTGAAAAACTGTCATAACTGCCACGCCCCTCGCTTGCTCCTTGACAACCGAATACACGCTGTTACAGGTACTTCATTCTGTGTTCCGAGCGGCAGATGGGGCGGCGCGGTGACAGGCGGCCTAAGGAGGTGATGAATCCAGGCTGTCCGAGCGGTAAACGCAACCCACGAAACCGGCTGTGGCAGGCCGGACGCGACAACGGCACAGATCATAATGGTACTTCCTCACGGCTCCCTAAAGACTTGGGGAGAGTTCCTGCGGCGTGCGCCTGCTCTGGCAAAGCGGCGGCGTATGCGGGGCTATGATGCGGCAACGCTATCCGCAGCCTGTAACAGCCCTGCCCTGTTCGTTCAGGGCCTGCCGGGGGGCGTGGCAAATACGGCAGCTGATCGAAATCAGATACAATGGGCCGGGTCTGTGAGTGTATGAGCGCAGGCCCGACTTATTCATGTGGTTTCGATAGCCAGAAATTTTCAGGAAGGAGTTGGTATTATGGAAAATACGGTTGTTGCCGGCAGAACCGGCGCACTGGTGGACATCCGGGAGGTTGCCGTTGATAAGGAGCTTTCCCGTGAGGAACGGATTGCCGAATTTGTACGGCAGATCAAAGACCCTTACCGCTTCAAATGCGGGCGGTTCACCGTACAGGCCAGCTTTGCCGCAGGCGGCGCTACCCTGGAGGAATGTATCAAGGGAATCTTACGGTGAGCCGGATTATTTTAGGAAAAGGGCTGACTTTCCCGCAGGGGCGTGGTACAATAAGAACTGGAAAAGGAATTGAATACGGCACAGCCACACTTCTTGGATTGCGGGGATTTTTCTGCGCAATGAAAGGAGTGTTTTTTTATGCAGGTTTACAAAGCCATTAAGTACATCCGTCTTTCTTATACCGATGATAAGACGGTGGAAAGCGACAGCGTCGCCAACCAGCGGCGGCTGATTGATGATTATATTGCCCGGCACCCGGAGATTGAAGTCGTGGCAGAAAAGATTGACGACGGTTACAGCGGGGTCCTCTTTGACCGCCCGGCATTTCAGGAAATGATGCGGATGATCGAGCAGGGCGAGGCCAACTGTGTGATCGTCAAAGACCTCTCCCGCCTGGGTCGTGAATACATAGAGACCGGCCGCTATATGCGCCGGGTATTTCCGGCCTACGGCGTCCGCTTTATCGCCATCAATGATAACGTGGACACGGAGAATGACGCTGCCGATGACCTTACCGTATCGGTAAAAAACATTATGAACGAGGCATACAGCCGGGACATTTCCGTCAAGACCCGGAGCGCCTTGGAAGTGAAGCGGCGCAGCGGGGATTTTGTAGGAGCCTTTACCATCTACGGCTATATCAAAGCTGGCGACAAACACAAGAGCCTGGAGGTTGACGGGTAC
>NZ_JBQIOP010000105.1:0-3052 GCF_056822245.1 Petralouisia sp.
GACGGCTTTTGCCGCCGGCTGTTTCTTTAGCTGCTTACGGACGGAAGGCTTTGCCGCCGGCTGCCACATATCCGTTAAGATGGCAGATACCGGCTGTTCCCATTCCTTCCCAAACCCTCGGATCACAGTCCCGTACATGATCCCGTTATCCGCAAACATTTTCAAGGTGTCAAACGCCCGGTCAAATAATTCAATATTCCTTGCATCAACGCTGGGCGCAAAATGGACCACCCCCACAGGGTAGTCCCCTCCGGCGCCGACCCATCCCCGGACAAACGCGTCATAATCCTTTGTGATGCCGGCAGCCGCAAGCTCACCGGCATGGCTGGAATCCATCAGGCTTGTCACCGCATACTGCCGGCCTAAGACCAACAGCCCCGTGTCCGGGTTATACATGAAGCGCCGGTTGTCGATCTGCTGCATGTCAATGGCCTGGGTCCGTGTGTCGATCCGCATGATCTCCGGCACGATTGGTATTTTTATTTTTTCGATAGGCATCCCTCCCAATTTCTCTGTCTGTCCGCAGCTTAGGCCCGTTTCAGGGCGTCAGAGTATTCTTATACAGCCGTCCCTCAAACCGGGGGTTGAAAGCCTTGGAAATCAAGCCTCTTTTTGGTTAAGCTGCGGACATATCACCCCTGTTTCTGTCTGCTCCGGCGCTTGCGTTCCCGCTCGGATTTCTGTCTGGCAAAGGTGCGGCAGGAATCCGAACAATACGCCTGGCTGGTGGTGGGAAAATATGCCCTGCCGCAGACCGGGCAGGTTTTCTGTTTCAGGGAAGTGTCCTCGCCGGTAACGGCAGATTTCAGCGCCGGCTCTGTCGGCAGCACCGCCTCCCGGAAATACCTGCAAAAAGAGCCGGTCCACCATTTATGAAGCATATAGCAGGGGCAGTCTAAGGGGAGGCAGAGCCTATCCCGATTGTCATAGTTGGCGCAAAGGTCTGTCACCAACCTTCGGATCGCCGCCCGTTCCTGCCTGTTTAATTCCCGTAAGGGCGGCCCGTTCATTTCCTCCTGCCTTTCTTAGCCGGAAATTCCAGCTTGAAATTCACATATTTCCCGCCTGTATCATCCAGCACCACCACGGCGTCATAGGTATTTCCCGTCTTTTCGCTGTAAAGCCCGGACATGGAAACGCGGCCCTCTTTCAGAAGGGCCGCCGCCACAGACTTTGTTATGGATTTTTTCTTGCCGGAAAAGAATTTATTGTCTTTCCACAGTACAAAGGCACAGTCCCGGTTATCACAAAAGAATCCTTTTTTACCCTCATATACGGTTCCGCCACAGCGGGGGCAGGTGCCGACAGCCTCACGCCCATTTCCTTTTGCATCCGGGAACAGGCCGGCAAAGCGTTCCTCCGGGGCGGTATGCTCCTTTACCAGCGTCCGGCTCATATCCGCAATCTGCTCCATAAAGGACCCTGCATCCAGCTCGCCGCGTTCCACCTGCTTCAACATAGATTCCCATTCTGCGGTGAGCATAGGCGATTTGATATTGTCCGGCAGCACCAGGATCAGGTTCGTACCTTTTTCCGTTGGAATAAGCTGCTTTTTCTTCCGCTGCACAAATCCCGCGGAGACCAGTTTTTCCAACGTGGCCGCACGGGTGGCCGGGGTGCCTAATCCCTTGCGCTCGGCATCCTCCGGCATATCCTCGGCCCCGGCGGTCTCCATAGCTGCCAGAAGGGAATCCTCCGTATAGTGTTTCGGCGGTGAGGTTTTACCTTCCCGGACACTGGCAGAGACCGTTTCAAATATCTGTCCTTCCTGCAGCATGGGAAGGGAGACATCCGTATTCTTGTCATCCTCCGGTTTGAATTGTTTCAATCCCATGCGGTAGAGGCGTTCCACTTCCTTCCATCCAGCCTGTAATACCGTCTTTCCTTTTGCTGTGAAGGAACGAGCCTGGCAATCCAAAATTGCCGTCACCGCCTCAAACCGGTGTACCTGGGCCGTGGCAGAGAGCAGCCTTGCGATGATCAGCGTCAGTACATCCCGCTCCCCGGAAGGAAGCTCCGTCAAATCTGTCCGGGCAATCTCCGCCGTAGGGATAATGGCGTGATGGTCTGTAACTTTGCTGTTGTCCGTCACCCGGCCAATATCCGGTTCCCCGGCGCAGCCCTTTCCGAAAGGCATATGATCCCGCAGCCAGAGAACCAAGGAAGCGACAGTTGTCTGCATATCTTCGGTGAGATACTGGCTGTCCGTCCGGGGATAGGTCGCCAGTTTTTTCTCATAAAGGGACTGCACATAGTCAAGGGTCTGCTGCGCCGTATAGCCATAAATACGGTTACATTCCCGCTGCAAAGTTGTCAGGTCATACAGCCGGGGCGGCTGCACCGTCTTGATCTGTTTCTCCACGGACAGCACGGAAACATTCTGCCCGTCACAATCCATACGAATTTTTTCAGCTTCATTTTTCCCGGACAACTTTTCGCCGGAGGCAGTAAAGCTGCCGCAGGTGATCTCCGGCACGTAAAAGGGCCTGCTCGTAAATGCCTGAATATCCGTCTCCCGCTGTACCAGAAGGGCCAGCGTGGGTGACATGACCCGCCCCACATTCAGCGTAACGCCATACAGGACAGAGAAAAGCCGGGTGGCGTTAATGCCGACCAGCCAGTCAGCTCCGGCCCGGCAGACCGCCGCGTCATAGAGCTTATCATAGTCGCTGCCGGGACGCAGGTGCTCGAACCCGTCACGGATTGCCGCGTCCTCCATACTGGAAATCCAGAGCCGTTCCATCGGTTTCTTACATCCGGCATGTTCATAGACCAGACGGAAGATCAGTTCACCCTCACGCCCGGCATCCGTAGCGCATACCACCGATTCCACCCGTTTGTCCTTCATCAGCCGGCACAGAAGGTCAAGCTGCTTTTGCTTGTCCTTCGACACCTGATATTTCCATTCTTCCGGCAGGATCGGCAAATCACCATAGCGCCATCTGGCATACTGTTCCCCGTAAGCCTCCGGCTGCGCCAGCTCCAGAAGGTGCCCCACGCACCAGCTCACCAGACACCCGCCGCCCTCCAGGTAGCCGTCTTTTTTCTCATT
>NZ_JBQIOP010000106.1:0-2808 GCF_056822245.1 Petralouisia sp.
GGAACTCCTTTCTTTTGTGCGGGTGTTTGTTTAGGCACTTATACTCTACCACAAAAAAGAGTTCCCTTCTTAAATTTTCCGAAAAAAATTTTACACTATCGGCGGATTCCGTTACCGTGAGGCCGAAGGCATAACGCTGCCTGCTCCCTCTCCGTCCCGACAGAATTTCAAAACCTCTTCCCATTCCATACTGCCTCCAAACAAATCCAGCGCGCTTCCTACAGTGACATTCAGGCGGTTCTGCCCCAGCGCCTTTAACTGCTTCAAATCCTCAAAGCTTCCCACGCCTCCGGCGTATGTTATGGGAATTTTTCCCCAGCTTCCCAGCATCTTTACCAGTTCTGTTTCCACTCCCTGCGCTTTTCCCTCCACATCCACCGCATGAACCAGAAATTCATCTGCGTATTTTGACAATTGCTCCAACAGAGATTGGGACAGTTTTTCTTCTGTAAATTTCTGCCACCGGTCTGTGACAATGTAATAATCCTCTCCCCGCCTTCTGCAGCTTAAGTCCAGAACCAGATGTTCTTTTCCTACGGCTTTCTGCAGTTTATGCAGATTCTCATAATGAATGACTCCGTTTCGGAACACATAAGAGGTAACAATTACATGGCTTGCGCCTGCGTTGAGGAACTCAGCGGCGTTCTCCGCATGAATGCCGCCTCCTGCCTGCATCCCGCCGGGATAGGCTCTTAAAGCCTTTAAAGCCTGTTCTCTGGTGGCTTCATACCATGGGCTGTCTGCAGGATTTAAAAGTATAATATGGCCGCCCCGGATGCCGCGGCTTTGGTACAGCCCGGCATAGAATACGCTGTCCTGTTCTGATACAAAATTTTCTTCTGCATAATTTCCCTGATCCTTCAGGCTTCCTCCTACAATTTGCTTTACTTTTCCATTGTGTATATCAATGCATGGCCGAAATTCCATTTTTTCACTTCTTTCTATATTATTAATGTTAGCGTATTATTTTAACAGCAGATTTATTTTACTACAAATGACGGTTGATTGAAATGGGAAATTCGTTTTTTCAATTTTCTGTCCGCCAGTCGTTGACAGTTCCCTGCTTTTTTGATAAAATCGTGGGAATAACACTTACACTCAAGAGCATATTGAATTTCAAAGAAAGCGAGGAAAACAATGGGTACAATTATCGGCGAAGGAATCACATTTGACGACGTATTATTAGTTCCAGCATATTCAGAAGTTACACCGAATATGGTAGACTTATCCACCAACCTGACCAAAACAGTAAAATTAAACATCCCTATGATGAGTGCCAGCATGGACACCGTAACAGAACACAGAATGGCAATTGCCATGGCACGTCAGGGCGGCATCGGCATCATTCACAAGAATATGTCAGTTGCAGCGCAGGCTGAGGAAGTGGACAAGGTAAAGCGTTCGGAAAACGGCGTAATTACAGATCCTTTCTCCCTTTCCCCGGAACATACCCTGCAGGATGCGGACAACCTTATGGCCAAATTCCGGATTTCCGGAGTACCCATTACAGAGAACGGCAGACTGGTGGGCATCATTACCAACCGCGACTTAAAATTCGAAGAGGACTTTTCCAGAAAAATCAAAGAATCTATGACTTCAGAACATCTGGTGACTGCCCGGGAAGGCATCACACTGGAAGAAGCGAAAACAATTCTCGCCAAAGCCCGGAAGGAAAAACTTCCAATCGTAGATGAAAACTTCAACCTCAAAGGCCTTATTACCATTAAGGATATTGAAAAGCAAATTAAATACCCGATGTCTGCCAAGGACGCACAGGGCAGACTCCTCTGCGGCGCAGGCGTGGGCATTACCTCCAATATGTTAGAGCGGGTGGCTGCCCTTGTGGACGCCAAGGTAGACGTGATTGTACTGGATTCCGCCCATGGGCATTCCAAAAATATCTTAGACGCTGTCAGACAGGTCAAATCCGCCTATCCCGACCTGCAGGTCATTGCCGGAAATATTGCAACCGGCGAAGCCACCAAAGCCTTGATTGAAGCTGGCGCAGATGCAGTGAAAGTGGGAATCGGCCCCGGTTCCATCTGTACCACCCGTGTAGTGGCAGGAATCGGCGTTCCGCAGATTTCAGCAATTATGGACTGCTACGATGTGGCAAAAGAGTACGGCATTCCAATTATCGCAGACGGCGGCATCAAATATTCCGGCGACATGACTAAATCCATCGCTGCCGGAGCCAATGTATGCATGATGGGCAGCATTTTTGCCGGATGCGACGAGAGTCCGGGAACCTTTGAATTGTATCAGGGCAGAAAATATAAGGTTTACCGGGGCATGGGCTCTTTGGCTGCTATGGAAAACGGCTCCAAAGACCGCTATTTCCAGCAGGATGCCAAGAAGCTGGTGCCGGAAGGCGTGGAAGGCCGGGTTGCCTACAAGGGAACTGTGGAGGATACCGTATTCCAGTTAATCGGCGGACTTCGCTCCGGGATGGGATACTGCGGAGCGGCTGATATTGAAACGCTGAAAGAAACCGGGAAATTTGTGAAGATTTCTGCTGCATCATTGAAGGAAAGTCATCCTCATGATATTCATATTACGAAGGAAGCGCCGAATTACAGTATTGATGAATAAGGGGATACTGGTTGGTATTTGGAGACGGGTGTGTACAGGCTGCAAAGCAGCGACGGGTATTTGGGGACGGACGGCAATTCAAAACCGCCCTTCCCCACGCTACCCGGTTTGCTTAGGGGAAGGGCGGTTTTGAATTGCCTGTGTACCGAAATACTGCTTGCATAAGATTTGGAACATGGAAGCCAGATTTTTCACGTAGTGTCTATATGAACTTCA
>NZ_JBQIOP010000107.1:0-2642 GCF_056822245.1 Petralouisia sp.
GCGGGAGAATGCCAAAGTATATCCCAATGATCCCTGCCCCTGCGGAAGCGGCAAGAAATACAAACAGTGCTGCGGCAGAAAATAGAAGATAACACAGGCTGTCCCGGGAAGGAATAAAAACAGGATATGGCGTTTTCAGAAGAATAAACGTCCATATCCTCGATAGTTCCTTTCCGGGGCAGCCTGTGTTTAAATTATGAAATATGCTTGAACTGTTCCAGTAAATCTAGATCATCCTGGGTGATTTTTAAATTGGAACAGTAAGTTTTGCCCTCCGGCGTGGTGACGCTGACTTCAATAATTGTATGTTCCTGAATGCCTTCTGCGGCCACTGCCTTGAGAAATTTGGGGAACTTGGGATGGTTTGCAGTGAACTTCTGCCAGGCTCCCATTAATTGAAAAAGCTGTGTAGGATTGATTCCTGCCATAATATTTTGTCCTTTCTGGAAATAAAATTTTGTTCTGATTCGTTTGCCGTTAGGCGCTTCTGTAATGGTTTCTTATGGCACATTATATGCTTTTGCTCTCAGTCAGTCAAGTAAATATTGCCCGGCGGCGCCGGAAGGCGCAGAACTGAAATTAAAGCAGATTTTGTTTCTTTTTTGGAAAGGTATGGTATAATAGAACATATTCAGCAGGCATATATTAAGGATATGCCCGGCGGATATTAGGAAGGAGACAGAACATGTACAAATTTACAGAGGATTGTCTGACAGGAATCGAACAGGTTGATAGAGAACATGAAAAGCTGTTTGAGCTGATCAATCAGACTATGGACTTATTGCACAATGATTTGCTTGAGGATAAATATCATCAGGTGCGGGAAGTGATGGAAGAATTAAAAAGCTATGCGGATACGCATTTTTTTAATGAGGAAGCGCATATGGCGGCCATCAATGATCCGGAACTGGAGCGGCAGAAGAAACAGCATACTGCATTTCGGGAAAAAATCAATATACTGGATTTCTCCAATATTGATGAACTGGAGCGGCAGCATGACATGCTTGAGGAGTTGCTAGAGTATCTGGTGCGCTGGCTGTATCATCATATTTTAAGCAGTGATATCCTGATTGGAAAAATGCCTTCTTTAGAAGAGTGGAGAGAAAATGAGGACCCCTGTGTATTTACAGAAAAATATATGACGGGAATTCCGCTGATTGACGGAGAGCATGAGACATTGTTTGAAATTATCGGGGATGCAGACAAACTGGTGAAGGCGGAGCTTCTCCATGATAAATATGATGAGATTGTGGGGCTTCTGGAAAAGCTGAAGAATTATACCAGTGAACATTTTCAGGATGAAGAAGAGTTTATGGAAAGCATTCAGTATCCGGGGATAAAGGCGCAGAAAATGGCCCATCAGGCGTTTATTTCCAAATTAGAAGAGATCGATTTGGATCAGGTGGATCAGAATCAGCAGGAATATCTGGAAGAACTGGTGGAATTTCTGTTTGGATGGCTGTCTAACCATATTTTGAAATCAGATAAACTGATTGCGGATTCTATGAAATAAACGGTGTATCATGGGCGGAAAATCACTGCCTGTTTAAAATGGAGGAGGAATTACTATGCAGACAGTATCTTTTGGAAAAAATCGTAACGGCGAAGAAACGTCACTGTACATATTTGAGAATTCAAACCATGGAGTGATGAAGGTGTCTGATCACGGCGCAACACTGGTGTCTCTGCTGGTGCCGGACCGGGAAGGCGCGATGCGGGATGTGGTGCTTGGATACGATACGGCGGCGGAATATGAGAGCCATACCTGTTATTTCGGCGCGACGGTGGGAAGAAACGGAAACCGTATTGACAGCGCCAAGGTTGTGATAGAGGGCAGGGAGTATCAGCTCGCAGCCAACCAAAGCGGCCATAACCTGCACAGCGGCCCCAACGGCTTTGAAGGAGTGCTGTGGAAAGTAAAGGCACATACAGATAACAGTATTACCTTTTATCATCTGAGCACAGAAGAAGAGCAGGGATTTCCGGGAAATCTGGAAGTGGAGGTTACCTATACGCTGACAGAGGAACATGGGGTGGAGATTTCCTATCAGGGAAAAGCGGATAAAACAACGATTATGAATTTTACCAATCATTCTTATTTTAACCTGGGGGGCCATGACAGCGGTTCTGTGGAGAATCAGGAGCTGCAGATTTTGGCCGAAGCCTACACTCCGGTCAGAGACCGGGGAGCCATTCCCACCGGGGAAGTTGCGCCGGTGGCGGGAACGCCCATGGATTTCAGAACCAGGAAAGTCATCGGGCGGGACATTGGAGCGGAGTTTGAACAGATTGCATTTGCCGGCGGTTTTGATCATAATTACGTGCTCAGCGAAGCGCCGGGAGAGATGAAAGTAATGGCGAGGGCCTGCTGCAAAGAAACCGGCATTGCCATGGAGGCCTCTACCGAGTGCTGCGGCGTACAGTTTTATGCAGGAAACTTTATCGGCGATCAGACCGGAAAAGGCGGGGCGGCTTACTGTGACAGATGCGGGTTCTGTCTGGAAGCCCAGTTTTATCCCGATGCGGTAAATCAGAAGAATTTCCCCTCTTCCCTTGTGCCGGCAGGAGAAGTTTTCACCACGAAAACCATTTACCGCTTTTATACGGAATAGAAGAAAAGGGCAATTGAAAGGGGCTGTCGG
>NZ_JBQIOP010000108.1:0-2504 GCF_056822245.1 Petralouisia sp.
ATCCTGTTTTGCCTCCCTGTTATATGTTGTCTGTTCCCTGATCTGGCAGAACATCTTATAAACCCGGTTGCTGATCTCCATCCAGTCCTTGTTGTTGGAAAAGGGCTGCCAACAGTTCCCGGTATGCTTTACCTCCGGGGTGCGTAAGTATGTCAGCGCCCGGTCAAGCCGCTGCGTGGCCGCCGCCTGCTGCTCCCATTGCTTCGCTGCCGCCACCACGATGTCATAGGCTTTCTTTTCTCCCTCAATGCTGTCCTGGCGCATGGCCTGTACCGTTTCTGCCCCCTGTGCAATCAACGCTGAAATATCCGTGTTCTCGCATGATACCGTGTGTTCCACCTGCAGCTTGTAGCCTTCCGACAGGTTCCCTGAGCGGTGCGCCCGGTAATCTTTGTTTTCCTCCAATCCTTCCACCTCCTTAAATCTCCGGCGTATGGCTCTTTTTCAGGGCTGCCTGTGCCGGGGTAGTTTTTTCTGCCGGTTTCACCGCCGCAAGCTGCGCCATGACCGAAGGCCTCTCTGCCGTAAATATGGAAATCTGTTCATTCTCCGCCAGCGGCTGCGCCGGAAGGGGCAGCGTTTCGTCCGAATGGGTCAGTATCTGCTCCCGTTTCAGGTCTGCCACAATCTCGTCAAATACCGCATTGATGGCTTTCCGTTCCTCACCCTCCGGGAAGGCTTTCAAGACTTCCAGTTCTCCGCTTTTATCTGTCACAAAGGCAACGGCACAATCCGCATGTCCCGCCAGATAATCAGAGCTGTAAGGCAGCTTATCCTTGATGTAACAGGCAAAAGCCCTGGCGGTCATTTCCGTATTGCTGTCCCAATAGCCGCCGTCCTTTTCGCATTCCTTGCCCATGCGCACGGAATTCCGGTAGAAATCGGTTTCCACACGCCCGATCTGCGGTGCCTCCTGTGCCTGCATCCCGGACAGCATGTGCTCGAATACTTCCAGCCGTTCCCGCTCACTTTTCGGGATTACCCGCCCGGTGACAGACTTCTTGAAAGCGCTGATCTGTTCCACGGAGCCTGTCTCGCCGGACAAAAAAGCCTCCCTGAGAACTGCGTATGTTTCCATCTGTGCCTCATTGCCATGCCGTTTCAGTGAACCGAGCACTGCCGAATCCAGCCAGCCTGCCGCATTTTTCCGGATGCGCTCTGTCTGTGCTTCGGTCCGGGTCTCAGCCTGCTCCGGCGTCTCCGGTTTATATTTCATGGTTTCAACCAGCTTCTGGAACGGCGCATAGAGGCGGGGCTGTTCCGAAAGCATCCCCTTCGCGCCCATCTTCGTACCCAGGTAATCGTCAAACCCGTGCCACCATTCATGGGCTAAAGAGCCGGCCCCGTGCATCTTCGTAAGGTTGATGACCTTGCGCAGCGGTTCATAATGGGCTGCCGCGTTGCCGCTGCCCCTGGCGCCGAAAGCAATGGCAAGCGTTCCCTGATAGGCAATATCTTTATCACTGATCTGCAAGGCCGACGCCAGATCCTTCAGCGCCTCAAATCCCATGTTGAGGGAAGCCTGCCGGTCATTCTGGTTCATCCAGTTCCCAAATTCACCGCCGCGGAACCCGAAGGTATCAAGGTAGTGCTGCCCGGTGATCTCCATGCCGTTTCTGTAATCCGGCCCGGTGCGCCGCACATGGGAGAGCTGGGGAGGCACAAACCGAGTCTTTCCGCTTTTGCTGCGCCCTTTTGCCAACGCCTGTACCCATTTCAGGGCAGCCTCCCGCGATTCAAAATTTGTCTTTACGATGGAATAGCCCTTCGTCACATAGTAGGTATCAGGTTTCCAGTCATTATTTTTGGAATAGGTATTCTTCCCGTCGTTGAAATGGATCGCATAGCCCTTCGGCACTTTCTGGTCTTTGGAGACGCCAAACTGCTCCTTCTGCGCTTTCTGTGTGAAGTTCCGCTCAAAATGCGCGGCAGAGTGGACCATCAGGGCATTGGACAGCTTGTTTGTAATGGCCGGGTTCTCCCGGCCCTTCTCCGTCGCCTGGTAATGGATGCCGCCGCCCCAGCCCTGCACCTGTTCCAGATACCCGTTTTCCACAAAGAAACGGTCATAGGCTTTCATGGCATCCTCCACGGTGCGGACTTCCGAAACCACGCCCTGCAGCTCCCGTACCGTCTGGATATATTCTTTCTGTCTTGCAAGGCGCTTCTCCGGCGTGTCGTCCCTGCGGTAATACTGCGGGGAGGCGTTCAGCCCGTCCCTCGCCTTTTTGATAAAATAGACCACGCCAAGGGGAATCCCGTCATCAAGCATGGCTCCATAATCCGGTTTCTTCCAGATATTATCCTTTTTTACGAATTTTTCGGCCTCACGCTCATTCATGGCGTCCAGGTCATTCACATAGAGCCCGCGATCCTTCCATAAATCTTTTTTTGCGCCGCCGATCTTTTCCCCGAAATCTTCATGCTGCATGTTATCCGCCAATCATTATCACCTCCAGTCTGTCATAAAAAATCACCGCTCCGGGGAAGGGCGGCGTTCCTGT
>NZ_JBQIOP010000109.1:0-2376 GCF_056822245.1 Petralouisia sp.
TGGTGGAGCGCCAAGAAGAAACAGCCCACCAAGGCCATTGTCGCGGCCCTCTTAAAAGACGGGCGGGCAAGGCTCACCGGCTGCTACTCGGAAAAAACCGGCAAAACCTATGACGCGGATGTGCTTTTGGAGGATACCGGCGAGTATGTGAACTTCAAGCTGGACTTTGGCGGCAAAGAAAAAAGCAACGGAGGAAAGAAAAATTGAATAAAGAGCAGCTTACGCTTGGTTCCTTATTCGACGGCATAGGAGGTTTTCCCTATGCCGCCTCTTTTTATGGAATCAGACCTTTGTGGGCCAGCGAAATCATACCGGAATGTATTTCTGTGACACAGAAGCACTTTCCTGAAATGGAACACGTTGGCGACATTACGAAACTTTATGGCGGCACACTGCCGCCCGTGGACATCATCACCTTCGGCTCCCCCTGCCAGGACTTGAGCGTGGCATCAGGCAAGCGGCTCGGCCTTGCCGGGGAACGGAGCGGCCTCTTTCTGGAGGCTGTCAGGATTATCAGAGAAATGCAGGAGGCAACCAATGGAGAATACCCGAAATTCGCGCTCTGGGAAAATGTCCCCGGAGCCTTGTCAAGTTCTTCCCGGCGTGACTTTAAGGCTGTGCTGGAAGCGTTCACAGAGGCCGAAGTTCCAATGCCTGGTTCTGGACGGTGGGCAAACGCCGGAATGGTACGAGGCCGAGGAGCTGACCTCGCTTGGTGCGTGTACGACGCCCAATATTTCGGAACGGCACAGCGGCGCAGGCGTATCTTTCTTATCGCAGATTTTAGAGGCCAACGCAGCGGAGAAATACTTTTTGTCCCCAAAAGCCTGTCAGGGTATTTTGCGGCGGGCGGAACGCCGCGGCAAGGACCTGCCGCCTATGCTCAAAGCGGCGCTGGAGCAGCAGGCGCGGGGGATGTGATCCCCGCCATCTCCATGCGTATCCGCTGCGGCTGTGAGGGCGGCGGCAAGGGGCCGCTGCTCCAGATAGAAAAAAGCGGCACCCTGGCGACCGGGAATGACCAGTATCTCTTTACGCCGAAGGACGCGGTAGAGATACTCAACGACCAGGGCGGCGATTCCCTCTGCGTGGAGAAAGGCGGCGTATCTCCTACCCTCCGCAGCCAGACCCACGGAAATCTGCCAATCACCGCATACGCCATCCAAGGCTCCATGATCGGCGGGGAGGACAGCTCCCACGCTGTCACCAATTCGGGATGTACGGCTCAATTCCCGCCCGATGCTATGGTCGGAATCAACGGCAATCTTGCCGGGACGCTGCTTGCCAGCTACTACAAGGGAACAGGGATGCGGTGCGGACGGGAGCGGGATGTGGTGCTGTGCGCTTCAAGCGGCCAGAGCCATGCGGAAATTTTGCGGGAGCTGTCGCCCACGCTCAACTGTGCCAGTGAACAGCCCTATATTGTCCGGCCCGATGGCTCGGAGCAGGAGCAGCCCATCGTGACCCACCCGCAGATTGCCGGGACGCTCTGTGCCTCCGGCGCGGGGCTTTCCCGCCCTGCCGGACAGGGGAACGAGCTGGACTTCTGCGTGATGAGCGCAGGCTTCAAGCACAAGGCCGGCAGCCAGTCCGGGAGCATCGGTTTCCAGGAAGAAACTGCTCCCACCCTTCTGGCGGGCCAGCAAAGCGCCGTAATGAAAGCCTGTTTGATTGGCGGCGCAGCTGTGATGGAGGCCCAGACCGCCGCCGTTGACTGCCGCAACCTCCGGGAAACCGATGAGGTCAGCGGCACGCTGCTGGCAAAAGCGGCCTCCGGCGGCTACTCGCTGAATTACCAGAATCCCGTCCGCACCGGGCTTTGCGTGAGAAGGCTCACCCCCACCGAGGCGGAGCGTTTGCAGGGCTACCCGGACGGGTGGACGGAGGCCGGCGCAGATGGCAGCCCCATCAGTGACACAAAGCGTTACCAGATGTTAGGCAATTCTATCGCTGTCCCCTGTGTTGCGTATATTATGCAGGGCATTACAGACGCCGTTAATCAGGCGTGTGAAAAAGGAGGGAAAAAGCTATGAGCCATCAAAAATTATTGTTAGTGGAACAGGAAACCATCCTCCTCTACAACCAGGCGGAGCCTGCCGCCCAGGTCTATACCCATGACCCAAAGCTGATGAAAAAACTGAACCGCCTTGCCGGTAAACACCCGGAGCAGATTATCAAAAAGGACGCCCACAACTTCATTGTCCCCAAACGCTGCGTATCGGTCCGGGAGCCGTACAGCGAAAAGCGGCGCAAAGCCGCCAGTGAACGCGCCAGGGCCGCAGGCTATAAGCCGCCGTTGAAATCCTCCTCCGGTCAATAAGCATGGGCGGGAATGTCTTTGAAACGGTAAAGCAGTCCATCACCACCAGAGAAGCG
>NZ_JBQIOP010000110.1:0-1418 GCF_056822245.1 Petralouisia sp.
TACTGGGATATTTAACCGCCGGAGTAATATCTTATGCTTTTCGCATATAAAACAGACGAAAAACCTGCTCTGCGGTATCCCTTAGATTGTTTTTAGCATTTTCCGGCTGCATTGCTTCCTCTAAGGTAGTGATTTCACGCAAAATCGGAAAAAATGCGTCAATGCCTCTTTGATTGCAATTTTTTGCATCTTCTGTAACGCTTCCTGCAAACGCAATCACCGGAATACTGTATTTTTTGGCAAGCTCCGCCACTCCTACAGGGGCTTTGCCCATGGCAGTCTGCCCGTCCAGACGCCCTTCGCCTGTGATTACGATATCCGCCTGCTGAATATGTTTTTCAAGCTGTGTCTCTGTAAGAACAATTTTAATTCCGGATTCCAGTACAGCATTGGTAAAAGTTAAAAATGCAAATCCAAGTCCGCCGGCAGCTCCAGTTCCCGGATAATTTTCATCTGCCTTTCTGTAATGTTTTTTCGCAAGCCCGGCATACCTGAGAAGCCATTCATCCATATTCTGAATCATCTCCGGCGTCGCTCCTTTTTGGGGACCGTATACTGCGCTGGCGCCTTTCTCTCCGCACAGAGGATTCGTCACATCACAGGCAATCTGAAACTCGCACTCTGAAAGCTCCGGAAGAACATTTTCATCCGTAATCCTATCAAGAACCTCCAACCCGGCTGCACCGTAAGGAATCTGATTTCCTTCTTTATCAAGAAAACCGAATCCCAAAGCCTGCAGCATACCCACACCGCCGTCATTGGTTGCGCTTCCGCCGATGCCTGCAACAAACCGCCGGCAGCCTTTTTGAACTGCATCTTTAATTACTTCGCCTACCCCATAAGTAGTGGTATACAGCGGATTTCTCTTTTCCTGCGGCACCAGAGTAATTCCTGCGGCGCCGGACATTTCCAGTACAGCCGTTTTTGTCTTTTCTATCATGCCATAGACGCAATCCACCGGTTCCCCCAGGGGGCCTGTCACACGTATTGTCTGCAATACGCCGCCCATTCCCTGTACCAGAGCTTCTACGGTACCTTCTCCGCCGTCTGCTAACGGCCGCACCACTGTTTCTGCCTGGGGATTTACACGTCTTATTCCTTCTGCGGCCGCTTCGCCTGCTTCTATGGAGCTTAAACTTCCTTTTAGTGAATCAATTGCAATTACTGCTTTCATCATGGTTCCTTTCTATTTGTGAATTTGGGATGGTATTGCTGCAAATATTTTATATTTGAATACAGAGGTCACAACCGAATTGCCCTTTGACACACAAACTGGGCAATGTTCCGGCGAACTAAATATATTTGGATACAGACGGAACAACCGAATTGCCCTTTGGCACACAAACCGGGCAATGTTCCGGCGAACTAACTGCTAACTTCGACTAGGGAAGTCAGGAAAGCCTTCCTTCCCAAGTCTC